>NZ_SDLI01000005.1:0-300000 GCF_004123195.1 Ammoniphilus sp. CFH 90114 | reverse complement strand
GTAACAGCAAAAGATGCTTATAGGTCGGAGATAATTCATCTAAGGTTTGATGTACCTCAGTTTGGTTTTCCGCTGTTAAAAGGATATCTTCAGGGAGTTGTTCTTCTACAATATCGTCAGGCTCTAAGGTAAAGGGGACGGCTCTCTTTTGTTTTTTCCGCAGATCATAGTATAAGTTCAAAGCCACTTTAAACAACCAGGAAGAAGGATTTTTGATTTCGGATGTCTCCGCATAGACAAAAGCTTTATAAACCGTCTCTTGTACAATATCCTTAGCGTCTTCTGGAGAGGCTCCTATTTTAACTAGATAGCGGTATAAAGTATTCATTCGTTCTTTTAGCCATTCGGCGTCGTGAATCTCCATCGGTAACCTCCATTCATCAAGAAGACGTACGACATTTAAAAAAGTATACAATTCGGATTATAAAAAATGAGAAAACCCCTTGGTCTTTAAACCAAGGGGTCGACACTTCTACTTCGTCTCTACACGGAAATTAAAAAGAATGTCGGGAATTTGTTTGGCCATCGCATTATACTCTTCCAACTCCTGACCTTCTAGAACTTGATCAAGAGGCAACACATAAAAATACTTACTGCCATCGATCTCTGTGATTTCCTTAAGTTGGCTCACACCCGGCCCCCCCTCGGCCTTCACTTTCTCCCACTCTTGGTTGGTCATCCCCACAATTCGCATAAGAGACTGATGATATTCTGGATTGGCCGATGGATACAAGAAATCAGTACTTCGACTAGCTTCGATGATATGAACCTTTGCCCACTCTTTGGGCAAATCAAGTAAATAGCCATCTAAAGAATTTTGGTACGTGCGTGCTTCAGTTGAAAGTTCTTGTGGTGTTTCCTCTGGAGCTACTTGTTTCTGTTCTCCCTGAGGAGGGGCCGTCACTTCTGTTGAATTGGAGGTGGGGGGGTCCCCAGCTTGGCATCCTAGTGCGGTTATAGTTAGTAATCCTAAGGCTATACATGTCATCCACTTTTTCATTGGAATCTCTCCTTGTGTTTTCATTTCTAATGTCTTTGACGCAGGTCCTGAACCAAATGTTACAGTGGTACAGAAAATTCCTCGCTCATGAAAAAGAAAAGGAAGAACTTCCAATCCCTTAGGATATAGGTGGGGTTCTTCCTTCTTATTGCTTTGTATGATATTCAAGGTTTGTTGACTCTATTAAACAACCGCCTGCTTTATACTTTCTCCCAAACTATGTACATATTTTATCGCGAATGCTACATCTTCAATCTTAATAGGGAAGGGAAGATTGTGAATCGCCTGATCTGGAGCGCAAGCCTTGACCGCTGCTTGATGCACTTGCGTCTCATTGACCTCTGTCATACCCAGGTCAAAGAGAGTGATAGGCAGATTAATCTTTTGATAGAACTTCATCATCTGCGAGATCTCTTCATCTGTTTTCCCCTCTAGCTTGAATTGGCAGAGGAGACCATAAGCAACAAGCTCACCATGGTAGGCTCCCTTTACGCCTGGAATAACGGTCATACCGTAATGGATCGCATGCGCCCCCGAAGATGCGCAGGTATCCCTTCCTAAGCCCCCGACCAATCCAGCGAGAAAAACGTTGCAATCTATAACTTGTCTAAGAGCTTCTCCCGTTACTCCCCGCTCACAATCGTGAATAGCTGTCTCACTGTGGTCAAATAGCAGATCGCGGATAAGTTCTGCCATCTTTAGCCCGGCCTTAGTCCTTGCATTCTGGTCTTTGCCTATGTTTAGCGGGTTAGCCTCATACCACTTCACAATCGTGTCCCCGATCCCTGCAGTTAAATAACGCTGAGGAGCCTCTCGGATAATATCAGGGTCTACTAGCGCTAAAACGGGGGAACGATCGAATTCCTCCATACGTTCAAACACGTGTTCTGGTGTATAGATAATCGAAAGCGCACTTGATGCTGCACATGTGGAAGCGAGTGTTGAAACATTAATTACAGAGAGTCCTAGCCGATTGGCAACCAGCTTGGCTGTGTCTAGACATTGGCCTCCCCCCACACCCAAAACAAGATCCACTTTCGAATCTGCCAATCTCAGCAACCGTTCAAGCTCTTGATCAGAACAATGACCCTCAAAATACTCTAACTGATAATCCAACCCATTTTCTCTTAAACTTCTCTCAATTGGCACTCCTGCTTTGGCCCAAGCTGTACGGCCAGCAATAATGAGAGGATGTTTTCCGTACTTCTTGACCCAATCTCCCGTTTGATGGAGAACGCCTTGCTCCTGAATATAATTAGAAGGATATGCTTTAGATACAAACATTAACAATGGCTCCTTTTCAGTTTTCTTGTCTAATCAAATATTTTTAAAATAAAATCTACTGTATCCAGTATAGCTTATATCGGATAATCGCGGAATAGTTCTCTGGACAACCTGACGCCGCCGAATAGGAGACATGAAACCAATTATTCTTCTGTTTATTACAAATCTTTTACTATTGAATATTATACTTTTATAAGTATAGGGAAGGTGTTGAACGGAATTGGGCCAGATCGAGGATTATGGCTTAGCCCGAAGCAAATGGGATCAATTTGCGGCGATGAGAAAGGACCCTCTTCTAAAAGGGATGCTTATTCCAACCAAGAAGTATACCTTTAAAGGCTTTAAAAAAGGATTAAAGAGATTTCCTATAATTTTTCTAAAACCAGAAATAGGTGGAAAAGGTAACGGGATTATCAAAGTCGCAAGATTATCATCTGGCTATCTAATCCAGGGTGGAACTACTCGCAGATTTGTCAAAAAGAGAAAAAAAGCCGCCTTATATATACATCAGGAATTGAACAACAAGCCTTATATTTGGCAAAAAGGAATTGAGCTTTTAACGGTGAATGGTCGTCCTGTCGATTTTCGAGTCTTATTGCTAAAGCCCGACAACCAATGGAAAACGGTGGGAATCATGGGTAAATGGGCAAAAAGGAATAAAATAGTAACCAATTACTCCCAGGGGGGCCAAGCTATTTCTGTTCAAGATGCCCTGATAGGCTTGCCTTCTTCCCATAAAAGCGTTGCTCAGATTGAAAGAGAAATGAGCAAATGGGGAATCCATCTCGCTAAGAAATATTTTAATTATTCAAGAATGTTTGGTCTTGATCTTGCTCTCGACAAGAAAGGGAAACTATGGATTCTAGAAGGAAATACCAAGCCAGGATATAAACTGTTTCGTTATCACAAAGACAAACAGTTATACCCCCTTATTCAAAGACACGTCAAACAGATCCTGAAAAATCGCAAATGGTTAAGGAGGAAAAGGTAAGTGCCTGAGAAAAGCTATAAAAGTAATTCCATAGATGGAAAACTCCGCGTCTATCGCTATTTATCCGCTTATCCCCATATTAATACCCATCAACCCTACACCGTACAGATGGACAAAACGAAATTAAAAAAGTGTATAAAAAAATATGGTCTTATATATGTCAAACCTAATATCGGTTCACACGGAGAAGGAATATTTCAGATCAAGAAAAAGGATAAGAAGAACTTATTGCTCCGAACAACTAAGCAGAAGAAAACATTTAAGAACGTCTCTTCTTTGTATAAATACTTAAAAGCTCATTCCAAACGCTTAATGGCTATCCAGCAGGGAATCTCATTGGAACTGGCAAACGGAAAACCGTATGACATCCGGTCCATGGTTCAAAGAAAACCGGGTGCTCCTTGGACGTCAACGGGTATCTTTACAAAAGTTGGGGCAAAAGGAAAAATCGTCACGAACTACTCGCAAGGTGGACAAATTGTTTTACTAGATCATGTCTTTAAATCCATAGGATTACCTCCGAAAAAGCGAAAGCAAAGATTCAAGAAACTTAAAGCCGTTTCCTTAGCTGTAGCTCAAGCCCTTTCCGCTGCTCAGTCGGGAATGTATGAAATGGGCATTGACTTTGCTTTCGACAAGAAAGGAAGGTTGTGGATCCTCGAAGTCAACACCAGACACCCTCAATTCCACCCGCTCAAAGAACTCCATCCTAAGATGTATCAGCGTATGATGGCTTTTGCCAAGAGCTACGGAAGAACGACTGCAAAGTGATGAAAAAAGGGACCTCGAGCGTAGAGGTCCCCCTATTAAACGATTTCCAATATCCCCACCGTACCCTCAGGAAGGATGGATTTTACTTTCTTCTTTACCTCTTCTTCATTCAACTCTTTCCCCATAATGGTCACAATGCCTCGATCCTCACGCGAACGAATCAATCGTCCAATCCCTTGCCTCAATCGAAGGAGCATGTATGGCATGTCGACCTCTGCAAAAGGGTCCGTTGCATCTTTTCGTTTTGCTGTGAACAAAGGATCGTTCGGAGGGAAAGGCAAAGACCAAATCATCACATGGGAAAGTGAATGGCCAGGGATATCTAAACCCTCCCATAAGCTAGTCGCACAGAGAATGCTTTGCTCATCGTTCTGGAAGATGGAGATTAGATGGCTAATTTCCGCTGATCCTTCAAAAAGAAAGGGTAGAGACGCCGCCTCTGGATAGGATGCAAGCTTTTGCTGGAACCCCGTTAACTCCTCTCGGGACGAGAACAGGATCAATGATCCCCCTTCATTCTGATGCAAAAATTGCAATGTTTCCTTGACCTTGTCCATTGAGGAGTCATCCGGAATGAGGTTGACCTTCATCTGCTGACTGTAATCATATGGAGACGGGACTGAAAAAGAAAGGTAGTGATTGATTCCAAGACTTTGTGCTAGATGATCAAAGCTTCCATCAATGGATAACGTTGCAGAAGAAAATACGATCGGCATTTTCTGAGAAAACAAACGTTCTTTTAGTACTTCTTTTACTCTTTTTGGCATGATCACTAGAGTAATCCCGTCCATATCTTCTGTTACCCAGGATATGAGCTGGCTGGGTTGTCTGAATAAAGACAAGGCTAATTGCATCATGTCTAAATGTTCTTCTACAATCTTGAGTTGATAGGGATCAAGCGTAAACAATCCGCCTTCTAATACGAGTTCTTCTTCAATCATCGTCAACATATCGATGAATCGATTCACTTCACGCTTAAGTTCTGGCCCCCACTCGATTTCTTTGCGATTAGAGCCTTCAACGTGATGACTGCTCTGGGAAAGAAGACGAAACAGTCTTTCGCTCTGCTCTATGGCCTCTTCGATCCCAACCGCTAATGATTCTCTAATCTCCCCATTCAGCAGTCTAGTCACGATCGCCTCAAACGGGTTATGCTTTAATTGATAAGTTAAGGCATTCTGCGCCGCGGTCTCTGCTAGATGACCCTCATCAAAAACAACTGAACTGTGTGCAGGCAACAAGGGAAGTTGTCCCGCACGTTGCCTCGCTTCGTAGGTCCAAAGGTGCTCCATATAGAAATCATGAGAACAAATAATGAGGTCCGCTGATTTTCGATAATGTTCTCGAGAAAGGGTCAGACCACAGCGATGCCGCTGCGGGCATGCCAAGCAGTCCTGAAAAACGTCCCATCCCAGTTTCTCCCATTGTCGGTCAGTAAGGTGCGGATAATCTTTGCGATCTCCATAAGGATGAAAGGCTTGGAGTGTATTGGGCGTTCGGACAAACTCCGGCAATCCATGATAGATCTCGCTGAATAAAGCAGCGTCCGCTGTCTTTGATCGACCTTCATCTAACTTATTTAAACAAATATACTGGTCGTGTGATTTGCCTAAGCGAGCATCAATTACCAAGTCCAAATGACGTGCGAGTTTCGCAATATCTCCCTCTGGCTTGACTAACTGCTCAATTAAGGACTCATCTGCGCAAGCGATGACAGCGGGTTGTCTTCTATATCTTGCATAGAGAACGGCGTACAACAAATAGACGAGCGTTTTCCCCGTTCCGACGCCTCCTTCCGCAAATATCGTCTCGTTTCCGCTATAAGCCCTTTCAAGTTGAAAAGCCATATAGATCTGTTCATCTCTTACTTCAAATCCAGCTTCCGGCAAAAGATCATAAAATACATCCGCTATCCAGTCGCTCGCTTGCTGGTTAAACGGTAGTGTTGGGTCATGTTCAAATGGATAAGTTCCCACCTTTGATCCTCCAAGTTCTATGTAAACTCAAAACTTTATTATAACATACGTGTATATGGGTAGAATTCCCTTTGTGATTTGATTTTAAATCCTCTATCTCTAGGGAACAATAGCGGTAGTCGTACGAAGGAGGAACCCTATGAATGACCAATTGAGAATCATGATAGATGAAATCAAACAAAGTAAACAGCAAACCTGTAATCCTAAAACGGGTGAAATGATGGAGCTCAATACCGTCCCCAAGAAAGCAAAACGAAAAGGTACCGAATGAGTTGCAGAGTAAGGTCTCATCAAACCATCGCGGGGCCCTATATATAGGAAGCAGCCTTAAGCATCGTTAAGCACTCGAGACAGCTTCTACCATTAGGTTTCCCCCTCGAACAAGTCTAGCTCTTGCATTAATCGCTCTACCGAAATCGTCTTCTCGCCGCCTCCTTGAGCAAAAGTGTCATTTCCCCCACCTTTTCCATTAATAAGAGGAAGCACTCCTTTAACAAGCTGATTCATATTGGTTTGTAAATCACGACCTCGGGCACAGATCAACTGCAGCCTATTTTCATCTTCGTTGATAAACACGACCAAGACCTTATCACTCTTCATCGTAATGGTTTTCGCTAATTGTTGCAGTTCAAAAATGGGACGACCTATGAACGAGGCTTTAACCACTTGATGATGAGGATGAATCTCTGCTTGGTCTAAGAATTCATCCGCTTCATAACCCATTAGCTCTGCCTTTAAATCGTTCAGCATTTTTTCAAGATCCTTTGTCTGTTGTAAAACCCGAAGGGCCGCTTCCTTCAATTGTTCTTGGGGTGCGTTTAAGACACTTGTTAGACTCTGAATGACTTGATGTTTTTCATGAAGGTGTTTGAGTACTCGGTCTCCACACACGAAGTGAATTCGAATATTTTTCTTTTGCTTCTCCCAATGCAGGATCTTCAAGGAGCCGACCTTCCCCGTAGAGTCAGGATGCGTCCCACCACAGCCGTTATAATCAAAATTGGGAATGATGACGAGGCGAATATTTTCTGAAACGGATAGATCTTTCCTTAGAGAATACTGAGAAAGCTCTTCTTTTGTTACCCATTTCGCTTCAATGGGGCGGTTCTCCAAAATGATTCGGTTAGCCAAGGCTTCAACTTCCTTCGCTTCATCATGACGAAGGTCGGCTATCGGAAGATCAATGGTACATGTTTCTTTACCTAAATGAAAACTTACCGTTGAATAACCGTATTCTTGTTCGAATGCAGCGGACAAAATATGCTGTCCAGCATGCTGTTGCATATGATCAAAACGGCGATCCCAGTGAATCACTCCCGTAAGCTCGTTATGTACTTCAAGGGGCCTTTCTATAAAATGTCGAATCTCCCCCTCCACTTCCTCCACATCATAAACAGCAACATCATGAAGGTGCCCGGTATCATAAGGTTGTCCGCCGCCAGTCGGGTAAAAAGCTGTCTGTTCCAATACAACGTAGCAGCGTCCCTTTTCATCCTGATCCTGTCTTATGAGTTGGCTTGTGAAAGAACGTATATATGGATCTTCATAATATAACTTTTCCGTCGGCATACATCTACCACCTTTCTTGCTTTCATCATACTGCAATAGAAGCACGAAAAAAAGCCCGCTCACTTGAGCGGACCTGCATCTCTTCATCCTATTTAATAATCATCACTGGGACTTCAGATCGCTGAACAACCTCGTATAATTAAGCTATATCGCGCTTAGCGGATGCATTCGCACTATTTCCACTCCACTTTTCAACAAGCATAGCAATCGCACCATCACCTGTGACATTGCATGCCGTGCCAAAGCTGTCTTGGGCCATATAAAGAGCGATCATCAAGCCAATTGCCGCTTCATCAAAGCCGAGCATACTTCCAAGCAAGCCAATGGATGCCATGACCGCGCCACCTGGGACCCCGGGAGCTGCAACCATCATGATGCCGAGCATCGCAATGAATGGAAGCACTTGAAAGTATCCCGGTATGGCAAGGCCGTTAGATAGAAACATCACCGCCATCGAACATGTTAACAGCGTGATCGTACTACCGGACAAGTGAATCGTCGCTGATAGAGGAACAACGAAATTCGCCACTTCACCTTTAACCCCAAGCTTCTTCACTGAACTCAGCGTCACAGGAATCGTTGCCGCACTCGACATCGTACCAATGGCCGTCATATAGGCAGGAAGCATATTTCTTAATGCGCGAAGAGGTGATCTTCCGGATACCCCTGCAGAAACTCCGTATAATACGATTAGCCAAATCCAGTGCAAAGCGACTGCCAATAAAAGAACGATACCAAACACTTTTACCGTTTCAAACACTTGCCCTTCACTCGCCATCCCCGCAAAGATCGCAGCAATATAAAAAGGTAATATTGGAATAATAACTTTAACAATCACTAAATCGATAATCGCTTTCCCGCCCTGGAAAAATTGGTATAGCGAGTCGTTCTTAATCTTGCTTAACCCAATCCCAAACAAAAACGCCGTCACCAATGCTGTCATGACTCCCATCATCGGATCAATCTTCAACTCAAAAAACGGCTTTAGGGCTTCTCCCCCTCCAGCCACGTTGCCTGCACCGGCAGCAAGTAACGGAATCAGATTGCTGGCGGCAAAATAAGCCAACGTGCCAGCACAAATCGTGGAAAGGTACGCCACGGCAACCGTCATTCCGACTGTTTTCCCAGATTGATTTCCGAGTTGTGCTACACCACTAGTAATAAAGAACACGATGATTAAAGGAACCGTAAATCCGATAAATTGACCAATAATCCCTTTTACCGTAATGAATAAACGAACTCCCTCATCTGGCAAATAGAGTCCTGCCAACATACCTATGATAATCCCTGCCAACAACTTAGGAATAAGACCTACTTTCATGGCCAAGCCCCTTTCTTGTTTTTTTCTATTGTAACGCGTTATAAGGCTTATTTTTCGTTTTCTCGAATTTTAAATATGTTAGAAAAAGTATTTTATTTCACATATTAATTTTTGTCCATAATTGAGAGACGATAAGATCTTTAGCATTATTATGTTTTTTCGTCAAACAAACAAGAACAGTCCACAACACAGAGACACTTACTATTCAAAAATAATTTTATTCAAAATAATTTTCTTATCTTGAAAAACATGCTAACATAAAAAAAATCTCCACCAATGTGGAGATTTTATAAAGATAGGGTACTTAGTTAGTTTTGTAGGTCGGTGACACTAGTTTTCTCGAAGCTTTTCTTAGCTTCACTTTTCATCATTTCCGATTCTTTACATATCCCTAAAGGCACCATTTTATCATTCACTTTTCGATACGAGTCAGAGACGATGAGAGAAATACTTTTTTTGTGAATAACACGACATTTCACGCAGTAAAAAATAAGGATCACACCCTATCAAAAAGATCTATAATTATCAAACGAAACGTTACTATGGGTCTTATCTATCTTAACGAAATCTAGAGTGAGGAGGTGTGAGAAAAATCATAGCGTGGTCATCTACTTTAGAGGATAATCTTATTTTTGGGGAAGGTGCCACTTTTTCACAAAAAAAAGAGCTCTTCCTAGCGAGAAGCTCTAACTTTAGTGCTATTGAATTATAATGATTCTGCTTCCTTGTACTTCGTGATGTCAGATCGAATGGATACATATTGGTAGGGCTTACCCTCTTCGTTTAAGAAAGGAACAATTGTCGTGAACACCCAATAATACGTGCCGTCTTTGGCTCTATTTTTAATCTCACCTTTCCAAATAGAACCCTGCTGGATCGTGTTCCACATGTCTTCAAAAAACTCTTTAGGATGATAACCCGAATTAATAAGTTTATGGGTTTTACCAATGAGTTCTTCTCGACTATACTGGGATATTTCACAGAATTTGTGATTTACATTCGTGATCACACCGTTTTCATCTGTAATAGCTACGATAGAGGATTCGTCTAAGGCAAATTTAATATCCGCTAATTCCTTAAGTGCGCTCTTCAACTCTTCTTCAGCCTGTTTCCGGGACGTAATGTCCGTCCGAATGGATACGTATTGGTGAATGTTTTCATCTTCATCAAAGAATGGAACAATCGTCGTCTTCACCCAGTAATAGGTCCCGTCCTTAGCCTTATTCTTAATTTCTCCTTCCCACACTTCACCTTCCGATATCGTTTCCCACATATCCTGAAAGAAGCTTTTCGGATGATAGCCAGAGTTGATGATTCTATGAGTTTTCCCTATTAACTCATGCTGACGGTACTTGGAGATTTCGCAGAATTTTTCATTGACATAAGTGATGATTCCTCTATAATCCGTGATCGCAACGATGGAGGATTCATCTAAGGCCAATTTAATATCGGCTAGCTCCTTTATGACATTTTTTAATTTGTGTTCTTGGCGTTTGCGCTCCGAAATATCCCTAAACGTAATCGCGCGTGCGATCACTTCCCCATTCACATCATGGATCGCTGAGATCGACAAATTCACATCAAATAAGCTGCCGCCTTTTCTTTTTCCTACGGTTTCATACGCGGATACTTGTCCACCAAAATTGACCACTTGATGAAGGGTTTGATATTGGCTGATCAAATTCTCCGGGATCACTAACGAGGATAGATCTTCTCCTAAGACCTCTTCAGGGTTCCATCCATAGACCTTTTCAAATGCATCATTAACCCTTATAATATGACCTTCTAAATTTACTACCACAATGGCGTCTGTTGAATTTTTGAAAAAAGATTCAAGCTGTTCTTTTGTAGAGCGCAAATCTTCCTCAGTTTTCTTTTCATTGCTGATATCCTTGGCTATAGCATAGATCCCAACCACACTTTCCTCAACCATGATGGGGAAGTTAATCATATTGAACTGGACAGGAAATCCATTTTTATCTTTAAAGGAAAATTCAAAGCTTAAACTTTCGCCTTGAGACATTTTCCTGAAGTTCTCCACCATTTTTTCTAAGTTTTCTTTAAATACAAAGCGTTTATAAGACTTTCCTATAATTTCTTCTCGCTTATATCCGATAAGGTTTAATGCGCTAGGATTAACGCTATAGAAATTACCATTAAGATCAAATAAAAAAATGGCATCTGGATTATTTTCAAAAAGAAATCGATAAAATGCTTCACTTTCATTTAACCGTAAATGATCTAAACTAATCGCAGCCAGAACAATCACTCCTTATTACCATCAATTAGACTTAGTATATACTATTTCATTGGCCACTAGGAGTAAATAACAGGAGACTTAAAAACCCACCATCTCTGGTGGGTTATCTGCTTTGCATCTTTAGTTTTTCTTCGGCAAATCTAACGTTGGCGTCTGATCGAAGAAGTTCCACGGCTTAATCATCGCGCGAACCCATTCGGTCGGCATCATCGGCCATTCTTCCGCGCGAGCGACATGAGTGGCTCCGGTTGTCATCCACAAAACGATGTCGGTATTTTCGATCGAGCTGTTATCGTCTGTAAATAGCTTCAAACCAGTATCTTCTTTACTTCGGTTCGGATACTTGCCTTCCGGATAACGCTCATCCGGGTGGTAGTTGGTGACCCAAATCTGTTTGTCCATGAAGTGGACCCGTTTAGACAACCACTCATCTTCCGAGAATAGGGCTCCTTTAGCAATAGGGTGTGTGCCACCAGCAAAAGGTATCACCTGATAAGATACAGGATTTCCAACTTTATTCTCCTTATTGGGATTGCTGATTAAACGAATGGTTGATGGATCAAACTTTTGAATTGCTTCTTGTTCAGATTTGACTGTTTTTTGCTCGGTGATCATAACGCTTTTGCGCGGACCACCATCCGGGTTAGGTGCGACCTTAGGGTTGATTTCCAATAAGGAATTGTTCCCTCCGTCCACATCGAGATCCAGTCGGAAATTATAAATGTGCTGGTGAGTCGTCCCAACGATATTATGGTCAATCAAGGTTCCATAACGCGTATCTTTCTCTGCGGTTTCATCATGCATCGTCTTGGTTACGACCCCTTTGACCGCTTCGATACCGGACGCCCCGATATCAATCTTCATCGTTCCGTTTTGCAGGAGAACCCAATCAAAGATATAATCATAGTTTCCAATCGTACTCACCCAGCGAATAACGAGTTCACGTCTTTCTCGGCTCTCATTGCCTTCCGTGAAGGTAATAAGATCATCGTGTCGGTATTCAGGTCCTGCGTAACGTTCAAATACTGCGATGGCATTTGGAATGGTATACGGATTACCTTCATTGTCCGCAATCGTCGCATCCAATAGCATCGCATTTTCAGGAACATCTGTTCCTTTGACTAGAGACGACGTTAACGCGCCCATTCCATAGTCACCAGAATCCAAATACGCTTTGAAATACCAGCCGACATCGGGATCACCATAAGGTACGATCATCCCTCCAAGCGAACCCTCGTACATGATCTTTCGTTTCTTCCCCTGGTCGTTATAGGTCACCGTAGACAGAATCGGACCGACACGCGTATCTAAACGAAGGTGGAGATCCCAATTGTTCCAGTTGATGGCATTGCCGTTTATCCGATAATTTTTGCCTTCCGGCTCTGTGATATGAAGAGGCTTCACCCCTACCTTCTTTTCGAACTGTCTTCCGTTATAGGGGTTGTTTTGCATCGGGATCGGAATGATCCCCTCATCCTCAACTTTAATCACTTTCTTTTGTTCAAGATCTACAATCGCGACAAGATTTTCAATAGGGTGGGCCCAGAAATTCCCGTCCCCTGTATTCAAGTAAGCCACTACCTTTAACAATCTCAAGTCTTGCTCCAGCCCGTCTTCCCCTTCAAAGTAGCCCACGGTTAAAGGTGTGGCGACTACCTTCTTCACATCATCAATTCCTCGTTTTTGCAAAGCTTTGGCGTATTCCACACTGTTTTCGATCGCTTCTTGGGCGGTAAAGAAGTCATCAAGGATAATCATTCCGTGTACATCATCGATTTTCTCCCATGATACGAGCTTCCTTGTCGTCAGGTTGACTTCTCCTTCATAAACTTGCTTCCCGTCTAAAGCAATGAATTCTGCTTTCCTCTCAAAGGAACGGGACGAGCGGTTACCGTTTAGCACCCAATCCCAGACATCCTCTTTATTCGGAATCTTAACAGATATTTCTGTAAAACGTAGACCTTCCTTATAATTGCCCGATTCCTTCAATGTTTTTACTACCTCTTCGATTTCCGTAGGAGTCAAAGGATTGAATGGATGATAACCATCCTCAATCTTTACAGTCTGTTCTAGGCCAGATTGAAAGACCTCATTGATAAAATGGTGCGAGACATACGATACGCCTTTTTTCAAGGTGACGGGAGCATCTAACTGAATACTCTTCCCGTTCACAATTGCCTCCTTAGAACCAGGCTTAACGCGGACCACATAGCCATCCCTGCTAATATTGATCGTGCCCGTAAAAGCGTCCCACTGCACTTTGGCACCGAAATTCTCTAAGGTAGCCTTTAACGGAACATAGTCCGCTTCACCACCCCCATGGGCGTAAGCGACAGACGGTATGGCAGTTGAAAGCGGTGAAAAGGCCAAGGATAGAGCAAGGCCCAGGACAACCGCGGATTTCATGAATGTTTTCTTCATCATTGATTCTCCCTTCATCTAAAGCTGATACCAGTTCAATCCTTCTTTATTCAAATCCACCCATACACTCTTGGTATGCGTGTACATATCCATCGCTTGGATACCGAGTTCACGACCGAATCCGCTTTGCTTGGTTCCACCGAATGGAGCGGCACTATCGAGCATGCTAAAGGTATTGATATACACGGTTCCTGCCTTCAATCCTTTGGCCATCCGGTGAGCAAGCTTCAAATCATTGGTCCATAAACCGGAAGCCAGACCGTACAGCGTGTCATTGGCTTTTTTCAAGACATCTTCTTCATCCTTAAAGCGAATAACGGAGATCACCGGACCAAAAATTTCTTCACGGGCAATCGACATACTGTTCGAGACGTTCTCAAAGATCGTAGGCGTATAGTAATAGCCGTTCTCCGTCCCTGCAAATCGTTTCCCTCCGGTAACCAATCGGGCTCCTTCCTCTAATCCACTCTGCACATAACGTTCAATCGTATTTAGTTGCTTCTCTGAAACTTGAGGTCCCATCTGAGTTGTTGCCTCAAGTGGATTCCCGATGCGAATACCCTCAACCTTGCGTATGAAGGAATCCATGAACCGATCGTAAATTCCTTCCTGGACAAATAAGCGTGAACCTGCCGCACAAACTTGCCCTTGGTTAAAGTAAATACCAAACATGGAACCGTTTACCGCATCGTCGATTGAAGCATCATCGAATACAATATTCGGCGATTTTCCTCCTAGCTCTAACGAAACCGGTTTAATATGGCGGCTGGCAGCCTGCATGACCAATCGACCCACCCCGGTTGAACCGGTAAAGGCAATTTTATCCACATCCGGATGTGAGGCAAGTCCTTCTCCAGCAATGTCCCCTCTTCCTGGGATCACATTGATCACTCCATCAGGGATACCTACTTCTTGGAACAATTTTGCTAGTTCCAACGTACTGATCGGCGTATCCTCAGCCGGCTTAATCACAATCGTATTTCCCGCTGCCAAAGCAGGTGCCAGCTTCCACATCGCGAGCATGAGAGGAAAATTCCATGGTACAATAGCTCCTATTACTCCTAGGGGTTCTCTTAATGTGTAATTAAAACGGTTCCCTGGAGAAGAAAGTGTTTCCCCTTGAACTTTGTTGGCTAATCCCGCGTAAAATTCCAACACATCAATCATGGCAGGAATGGCTATGTATTTTGATTCATTAATCGGTTGACCGTTATCCTTCGTCTCGAGCTCTGCTAAGAGATCCACATTTTCCCATAGCTTCTGAGCTGCCCTATGTAAGAGACGTCCTCTATCGCTTGGAGCCATCTCCGCCCAAGGACCGGATTCAAATGCTCTACGCGCCGCTTTCACCGCTAAATCCACATCTTCTTGCTGCGCTTCTGCCACTATACCATTCAGTTCCCCTGTTGCAGGATTACGAGTTTCAAAGGTTTTTCCCGTAACGGAATCAACCCATTGTCCGCCTATAAATAACTGATAGGTTTTTGTCATTCGTTTAACTTCCCCCTTCTGTATTCTTCAGGTGAAATCGGTTACACTTCACTCATTGTAGAGGTAGAAGGTAAAGAAAAAAGAGAACCAAGGTAAAAATAAGGTAAAATAATTAACAAAATACAATCTATTTTAAAAACATTGATCCTACTCTAACTTCATATTAGAATTTAATAGAGTGAAAAGTCTTTTGAAAGGAGTGTTGAGCCTTGGCAGGGGAATACATACTGATTGTCGACGATGAAAAAGAAATCGGAGAGTTACTAACCATGTACCTTACTAGAGAGGGCTTTACATCCACTTTAGCTTGTACCGGGGCAGAAGCCATTGAGATGGCAAGGCACCACTCACCTGACCTCATCATTCTGGATGTATTTCTCCCAGATATTGATGGTCATGAAGTATGCAGAAGACTGAGAACGTTTACAGAATCCCCCATTTTATTTCTTAGTTGCAAGGATACCGAAATCGATAAAATCATAGGTCTTAGTATTGGAGCAGATGACTATATTAGTAAACCTTTTAGTCCGAATGAACTGATGGCCCGCGTAAAGGTAAATTTGCGTCGTTCCAGGCGAACTCTTCAGGCGGAATTGTCCAAAGAGCCTACGCAATTCGTATCTCCTTCGTTAACATTAAATAAGATAAGACATGAGGCCTATCTGCATAATCAGCCTATCACGTTGTCCGCGAAAGAATTTCAACTCCTTTCCTTCTTCATGTCTCATCCGAAGCAAGTATTTAGTGTGGATCATATTCTTGAACAGCTATGGGGCTATGACTTTCAGTCGGACACCAAGACGGTGAAGGTACATATTGGGAACTTAAGGAAAAAGATTGAAGATGATCCTAGCAACCCTAAGATCATTACCACCCTTCGAGGCGTAGGCTATCGGTTTGAAGAGCATGCAGCGTTGGTTTAATCGATTTTTCCCCTCATCCTTGTCGATTCGGATTTTGTTAACCTTATTGTTTGTAGCCCTGGTTCCGTTATTGTTTTTTGGGAGTTTAGCCACGCAATTCGTGAAGGATACGTTAAATGATACAGCGGAGCATACCGGGGAGATGATTTCGGCTAACGTTATTGCCCTTTACCAAACTAACCTGCAAACTCAAGCGAACTTGATCAACCAGGAACTTAAGAGCATTGAGCAGCGAGTAAAGACCGCAAAGGGCTTTGCCGAACAGCTCTACCGAGAGCCTCATGCGTTTCCTATGTTGAAACCGGTTGAATTCACGAGGGAGGAGCAAGGTTATTATTGGGAGGATGTGGGCACAACGAACCGATCCAATACGGGGGCTAGCGGCATCGTTCCGCTCACACCGGATTTGCTGGAGCGTCTGTCACGCAGCCAATATCTCGAGCCTTTTTTCCAACAAAGTGTAGAGAGCAACCGCAATATTGCCGCCATGTACTTTATTCTACCTGAATCCGCTTGGCGTATTTTCCCGGCGATTCACTTGAAGAAAGAAGTAGAAAACGAGTTTTTTAATCCGTCCATTCCAGTTACCTCGTATTCGTTCTATACCCAAGCACTACCAGATCATAACCCGTCGAAGACGATCGTCTGGAGCGATCCTTACCAGGATATTACACATCGAAGCTCCATGTTGACGGCTAGCTCTCCCGTTATGGGCAAACAGGAGGAATTGCTTGGAATAGTTGCTGTGGATATCACGATTGATTCAATCGTTCAAAATATTCTAGATACGAAATTTAACCATGATAGCTCTTTTGCTTTTCTCATCAATCAATCGGGTGATGTCATTGCGATCCAAGAAGAAGGCAAAGAAAGCATGTCGCAGATCTCCTTTACGCCGATGGCCGAACATGCCAATACATCGGTTCAGCTACCGGAAGGACGAGTGTTGTTAAGCGCCCACATCCCTGCGACAAACTGGTGTTTGGGCTACGTCATTCCCCAAGGAGCCATGGTGTCCCCCTTAATGGATCAAGCCCATCAAGAAATAAGAGAAAGCGGGAAAGCAATCGTTTCTCAATTATCCTTTGCGATCGGTCTCTTAATGTTGTTTTGCTTTGGGATTACGTTTGCCATGTGGAAAGGCGTCACAACCCCACTGAACCGACTGCTTACAGGAATTCATAACGTGCGAGCCGGTAACTTTAAAGGAGAAATTCCTAAAAGCGGCATCAGCGAATTTGACCAGCTATCCACCTCCTTTAATGACATGTCCAAAGCGTTAGAGCAAAGTCAGAACGAACTTCTCCTTTTAAATAATCAGCTTGAAGCTGCGATCGCAGAGCGTACTGAAGAATTAGTTCAAAGAAACCGGCAATTAAAAGAGATCGAGGAATCGAGGTCTGCTTTATTCTCGAATATTTCCCATGACCTGAAAACGCCCCTGACCATCATAACGGGGTATATCGAAGCGATAAAAGACGGATTGATTGCAGAGGATCAGCAAGAGATCTATTTAGAGAAAATTCAACACCGCATCTCTTCCGTCAATCGACTCGTACATGATTTATATGAATTGAGTCTGCTTGAAACGAAGACCAAATCACTAGATTACAGCAGAGTGAGTGTTGAGACGTTGGTTAATTCTCTAAGAAGCCGCTGGCCTTCCCTTCAGTCTAGGCTCGAACAAACTCATTCGCTCCTTGATGTCGATCTGCACCAACTCTATCGTGTCATTGACAATCTCTTTGAAAATGCCCAAAAGTATGCGAGTGATCATCCCCCCGTTTTAAAATTAGAGTCTTCCTCTCATGACCTATATATTACGGTGCAAGATCAGGGACCTGGAATCCCCGAAGAGCAACTCCCTTTTCTATTCGAACGCTCTTATCGTGCGGATAAAGCCAGGAATTCCAAGATCCCTGGAAACGGACTCGGTCTCGCTATTGTCAAAGAAATCGTACAAGCTCATCGAGGAGAGATAAACGTACGGAGTAGGCTTCATGAAGGAACGTCGTTTACCATCAGACTCCCTTTAGTCATAGAGGAGTATAAGAAAGAAGGGGTGTCCTAAAGGCACCCCCTTTACTTTTTGGTCAGAGATTAAAAGCGATTGATAGGTGCCCCGAAATCACACTCAGACTAATTTTAGTACTTCAAAACACCAGATTGATGCCCCGAAATCACTCTCAGTCCAATTTCAGTACCTCAAAACACCAGATTGATGCCCCGATACCACTCTCAGACCAATTTCAGTACCTCAAAACACCGATTGATGCCCTCAAATCTATCTTCTGAGTCAGCCTCTACTTTCTTCACTGGTTGTAGTCTCTACCGAACTTCCTTCGCCCAATAGGTAAAAGAGCTCATCGGTGCTGAGTGTACGTGAACATAGTAGATCTTTAGTTGGCCCAGAGAAATGTTACCGGGGACCTCAAAGACAAATTTGAACTCCTCTTCCGCCTTGACATCAAAAAGCTGAGCTTTCCGATCCATTGGAGCTGTTTCCCTTACATGCTCAACGATATCCTCTTGAAAATTCCAGTAGTCTGGTTGCCATTCCCCCTTTGTATAGCGAAGAGGTTGTACTGGGATATCCTCTGGAGTATAAAAAACGAGAAAATCTGTGCCGAATTGATAGGGTTCCAGACGAGTGTTCCATTTTCCTTTAACGATAAATTGTTGTCCCTCTTGCTCCAACGACAAATCTAGGGCAGACGGCTTGGATTCATAAAACGCCCAAAAGTAAAGTCCGACAACGGCCCCTACAATGAAGACAGGAAGTCCTACGGCGATGGAACCACTAATCCAGCGACGCCGACTGAGGAGAAAAATTCCCCATACTAAAGAAAAACATAAAATAAGACCCATTCCTAAAACATAAAATGAAAACAATGATGTCCTCCTCTTTTTCTACCTCACGTAAAAAATATAATCTGTGTTCACGGGTTCAAGGCCTGAAGCTCTAAGTCTCGTATTGATCTGCCCCCGGTGGTACTGGCCATGCAGCGCAACATGAATCAAAATATCGTCCAAGCGAGTTTTGAACGCTGTTCCTTTGCTATTAACATAGGAAACCGTGTCCTTCAATTGGTCGTCGGATAGCTGATCGAAGAGCTTTTGAAAGTCTTCTTTATTTTTCTCCATTAGAGCAGAGCAGAATGAAAGATCCCCTTCTGGCCATATCGAAACTTGTGACGTATCCCTTCCAACAATTCGTGACACCCAAACTTGCTCAGCCTGCAGGATGTGCGCAAATAGACGAAGTCCCTCTAGATGCTCGGCTGTTTCTAGGGCTTCTAGAATTCTTCGATTCGCCCAATCTAAGTGCTCGTACATCTTCCTCACGGTGTTCATCCCAATTCCCCCATATGCTTAGTCTTCCTGGCTCGCTTTAATTACGATGCCATTAGTAATTTTAACTAACTGATCAAAAGAGATCGGTTGCAAGGACTCCGCAATCCCTGCAGCGGTATAGACCTTATCGAACCGCTGGATGGACTCATCAATGTAGATAGGGATATCTTGTCGCAGGGCAAAAGGACAAACCGCACCGACTTGAAATCCTGTGACCTCCACCACCTCGTCCGGACTCGCCATCTTTTGTTTTTTTCCACCCAGTAAGGCCTTTACCTTTTTCGGATGAACCCGTACATCGCCCGCAGCAACAAATAAACCATAATTGTCTTCATTTGAACGAAATAGGATCGCTTTAGCGATTTGACCTACTTCAACTCCAAGCTTGTTGGCCGCCTCTTCAGAAGTATGTAACTTCTCTTCAAAAACCAGAGGTTGTAAACCATGTGGCTTTAGAAAATCACGAACACGCGCAATCGGCATAACTTTTCCTCCCTTAATAGTCACAAGCTTATTAAATCATCTTTTCCCAGTATAAAAGAATATCACTATAGTTATCCAGTATGAATTGTAAAATATGGCTACATCTTCCTGTCCATATGGACGGTTTACCAAGTATAAAAAAGACTTCGCAGCTCTAAGAAAAGCATACGAAGTCGCTACAACTTGCCATTGCCATACTCACATTCCGAGCAGCCCTCTAGTTTCTTGAGGTGTCATAATGGGTCGTTCATAAGCCTGAGCTATATGAATAATCCTTTGCACCAAATCCTCATTCGTAGCCAAACGTTGATTTTTCTTATTCAGCCAAATATTATCCTCTAACCCGATACGAACACCGTCCGCCAGAATGACCCCTAAGGCTGTCATCTCTTTTTGGCTTTCCCCAAGCCCTGTTATTGAATAATAACAGGGAGAAGGCAACTCGGAAATCATCAACCCAAGATGATTAATATTCGCTTGCGCACTAGCTACATTGCCAAGAAGAATATTAAAATAATAAGGTGGTTCGAGTAACCCTTTTTTGATGAGGTACTTAGCAAAGTTAATCATTCCCAGATCAAATACTTCTAGTTCCGGTTTTATTCCTTTTTCAGCCATTTTTTCAGCCAATTTCATGATCATGAGTGGAGCATTCATGCTCTCGCTCTGTATAAAGTTTAATGAACTCAGCGTCAAGCTTGCCATATCCGGCTTAAGGGGACCATCTAGATCTAGCACCTCGGCACGTTTTGAGAATTCCGGAAAGTTCCGGCCGCTTGTGGATACACAAAGAATAAGGTCTTGATTGTGTTCTCTAACCCCTCTGATAATTTCACCATAGACCTCTTTATGATAGGTTGGAATTCCATGAGAATCACGAGCGTGAAGGTGGGCAATGGATACGCCCAAAGGAGCACACTTCAAAACATCTTGTATAATTTCTTTTGGGCTTATGGGGACGTGAGGAGTCATGGCCTTTGTGGGGATCATACCTGTCGGGGCAAAATTAACGATTAATTTCTTCATGGGTTCGGATTCCTTACTATTGGCTTAGCCGGAACCCCAACTACGACGGTCTTCGGAGGAACATCCTTAATCACCACCGCCCCAGCTCCTACAAAGGCTCCCTCTCCGACCGTTACATTCATTACGACCGCGCCCATACCAATAAAACAGCCCTTTTTCAACACAGATCTTCCTCCAATAATCGTTCGCGGACTGATATAGACATCGTCTTCCACCGTAACATCATGACTAATCGTACTATTAAGCCGAACAATGACGTTATTTCCTATTTTCGTATTCTGACCAACCACACTTCCTTCTGGCAGGACCGTACCAACTCCTATGGTCACTCGATTAACATCGACGGAAGGATGAACCAACGTCGCCATCTGACAATCATTCGATTGCAATTTTTTGGCATATTTTCTCCCCCGTAAGAGTACATGTGAATGGGCACGGAGAAAATAGTTATCCTTATCCTTCGCTAGTTCGGAAATCCATTTCGTTCCACCCACAATGGGATATCCGCATAAATAACCTTTATAATACTTATACCTTGGGTTATGGATAAACCCTTTGACGTTCCAGGTTGGCTCCACACGGTTGATCGCATCAATTAGTTTGAAATCGACATAGCTAATGCCAACGATATAAAGATTTTTCATCTCATCACCTTTCCTTCAGATACAACCTATGAGAACAAATTCATTTCTATGAAACTCAGAATGAACCTTATAGTTTAAACTATGAAATAAATTGCTCAATTGCTTGGATGTTTATATATGATAGAACCGCCCTTTGAACAGAAAAATAAACAAGTGATCAACCTTTTATGGGTGACCACTTGTTAAAGAATTTCTAAGATAGCTCTGATTCTAGTTTGGATAACAAAGCAACCACTGTATCTGAAGCTATTTGCAATTCTTCAA
Organism: Ammoniphilus sp. CFH 90114; assembly: GCF_004123195.1. Taxonomy (NCBI): domain Bacteria; kingdom Bacillati; phylum Bacillota; class Bacilli; order Caryophanales; family Paenibacillaceae; genus Ammoniphilus; species Ammoniphilus sp. CFH 90114. The sequence goes on along the minus strand of NZ_SDLI01000005.1, from coordinate 278,222 downwards.
ATGCACTCTGAGCTCCTACTAGGTCACCTTTTTCATAACATTCGACCGCTTGTTTTGCATAGTGATGCACGGATTGGTGAGGGACTTCTAATTCTCTGAACATTGGAAGGTTCTTTATTTTAGGTGGTAATTCCCCATAATACCAATTCCCCAATCTGCATGTCTGATAAGAAGCAGCTTGTTGCGGCTCAAACGTGTCCAGTCCTAATAGCATGTTATAAATTTTCCACTTCCAAAGAAGATGATCCGTTCTAGCTACTCTAATGAGATCTTTAGAATTTAATCTTACATTGATATCAAAGAAGGCAATACGGTATTGATCCATCTGCTTACTTAGATGATAAATCATTTCGGCTGTTTCCTTGGCCACTCTTTGAGACTGAGCACTCCGATCAAAAATGTTCGTGTTTCGTTCCGCAATGTCTAGGATCGTAGCGGTTTGTTCTTCGCTCATCGCGGCAATCTGGGAAGTGGCAAGGTTAATTTCTTGCATGGTTGACACAATAACTCCCAACTCCTCCCCTGCAGAATGAGCCTCTTCTACACTTTTTACAACGAGATTCTCAGTCTGTTTGATTTGCTGAGTGACCTGATTTGATACCCTTCGCAAGGATTCCATGTTGGATGTAATTTGAATAATTTGCTCTTTTGTATGTTCTGCCAATTTTCTAACTTCCGAAGCCACAACCGAAAAACCTCTTCCATGCTCCCCTGCTCTTGCTGCCTCGATACTGGCATTCAGTGCAAGCAAATTGGTTTGTTCCGCAATTTCACGAATAATCTTAACTACACCTTGTGTATGTTCGATTTCTTGATCAAGTTCGTTGACTTGTTCTACGACTTGCTCATAAACATGACCGACCTGTTGAATGTCATTCAACGCTCTGTCTATTACTTGTTTACTCTGTTCTGCCGACCGCACCGCTTCTTCTGTTCCCTCAGCTACTTTTACAGAATGCTCAGCAACCTCTTGTATAGAGGCACTCATTTCTTCTGTAGCAGCTGTTACATTATGAGTTTCCTCAATCTGCCTGTCCATGCTCACAATGAGTTGCTTCGTTGTATCAAGGCTTGTTGTACCATTGAGCATATCAGATACTCCAAATAAGAAGGATTTAAACGTTTCTTCCATATATACTTCAACGATAAGCTGTTGATCATAGGCCGCTAATTTTTGTATAGCTAGAACGGACTGCACCATTTGATGAGGCTTATGGTTTAATTTCTCCATTAAGATCGATGTCATCATTTGAATTAACAAATGATGAGCAGATATGAAATGTTCAGCGGTCAAATAGATACGGCTATGTACTTGTCCAATCATCATTCTTGTCATAATGTATTCCTGATTGACCTCAGCTTGAAGAAACTGTTCTAGGTACCTCTCCATCGTCTTACTCAAACGGTCAACACTAGTATGTTTTAGAATGATCTTATTAAGATGTTCTACAGATTGAATATACTCATAGAATTGCTCTACAATCTCCTTCTTAAAGGGAAGAAGATATTCTGCAGCATCTTTTACTTGTAGCAATGTATCTTGATTAATACCCAAAAACACCAACCGTTCTTTAGCTCTCTCACCTACTTGGGCAATATCCGTTGAACGAGAAAAATCCATATATTCATTCCATGCTTTTGGTTTTTTTGTGAAAATCCCCATCTTTACCACCCCGATTTGTAATCTATTAAGTACGAATGAAAATAGACAATAAAAAACCGACCACGATATGAAAAAGGGTCGGTTGCACTACTCACTCCTAGCCATTCTGATCCTCGTTACCACAATTATACACCAATTAATCTCGCATATAAAACTATTATACTAGATGATCATAGTTATTTATACCCACAAAGAGTTCGTATTTATCTAGAAGTTCTCATAAGATACGAGGCATAACGCAAGGCTTGTCGATTCGCTAACTTAAAGAGGTCAAGCCTACCTATTTGCCTAAAAATCTTCCTTCCCGGCTTATCATTTGCTTCAATGATCCAAATGTCACCGTGGATGTCGATGCCAAAGTCTAATCCTAATTCCATCATCTTTCCATAGTTTTCTTCAATGGTTCGCGCTACCAAATGACTTAATTCATGGCATTTAAGAAGGATTCTCTTTCCTTTCTTTTTCCCAAATAGAGGTCGTAGAACAGCTGAGCATTCTTTTCCGCTTCCCCCACCATGAAGATTGGATACCGGAATCTGTCGTGCACCGATACGCATTGCTTCCCCCGTAATCTGCCAATACCCTCTTTCATTTTTTTGAATGAGGACGCGAAGGTCGGCAACCCGATCGGGTAGTAAATATAGAAGCAGACCTTGTTGGATAACAAAAGGCGAACGATCTACCCAGCGATCCATCCAATTAAAGACTTCTTTTTTCGCTAGCAATCGACGAATCTGCCTTTTTCTGTTGATTTGCCCAACGACTAGGTATCCTTTCCTGCGACGTTCTATTCTTACAATGCCTCTCCCCCATGTCCCGTTCATGGGTTTTACATAGAGTAGAGAAAACTTTCTCAACATCTTCCTCAGCGTATGGCGATGATAGGGGCGCGTCTCTGGGAGATGCTGACGCAGTTCTCGAACATCATGGAGAACGTGATGAATCTCCCATTTTCCTGGTAGTTCTTGCTCGATAAAAGGCAGGAAAGAATGCTTCCTTATACGTTTATAGAGTCTAGATTTAACATTAAAATATTTATCAATCACTAAATCCGGCCAGTCAAAACTCCTCTTGACCCATCTACCAACCTCTGTAAGTGCATACCCCATTATTTTCCTTCTTTTAAAATGAATATCTCGTAGGGAGAAAACAAAGAGCAGATGTTCTATCCGTCGATTTTCTCTGAATAACGGCCGAAACACATCCAGGTTGCCTGGTGTAGTAAGGACTCCAATCACAACTCTTTTATTCAAACCAGTTCCCCTCCTTACATCTAGAATTAATTTCTCTATTATTCTATGAATTCTCTATCGGTGTTGCTTGGATGATTGGCATCACTATGATTTCCACGCATCCTGGTAGGCTAGCAAACAAGCACTTCTAATCTGCTAGGAATATGGTACTAAAAACAAGAAATGAGGGATCGGGGTTGTTAAAACATAAGGTCATTCGCAATAAGATGAGAATTGCACGCGTGTTAATGAAAGATCCATATCTATCTTCGTTCATTCCCGAAACAGCTTGGTTTAGTATAAAAGAGTTAGAAAGAATGCTAAAGAAGTATAAGGTTGCTTATGTAAAGCCTAATAAAGGTCTTCAGGGTGAGGGAATCATTCGTATAAAATCTCTCCCTAATAAAAAATTTGAAATCTCTTATAGCAAAAAAACAAAAATAAAAAAGTTTGACTCCATGGTAAACAAAGTGATCAAACTTCTAGACAAAAGAAGAGATTATTTAATCCAACAGGGATTAGACTTAGCTACTTATGAAAATCGACCCTATGATTTTCGTTTCCTCCTCGTTAAACATCTAGATCGTTGGCACTTGACTATGAGCTCAGCCAAGGTAGCTGCGATGAAAGATTCTATAGTCACGAATGTAACCTATAACAGCAGATGGCTGCCGCCAGATGAACTTCAACACTCTATCTATAAGGTTCTTAACGAAAGCGATCAGACGATTAACCCCATGGCAACTTTACGTGAACTTATGGACCTTTCCTATCAAATCGCCAATACACTCGGAGGACAATTCCCTTTTTATATGCTAGGTTTAGACCTAGCCGTTGATAAGAATGGAAGTATATGGTTCTTTGAAGCCAATACGAGCCCTGCCATTAAACCTATGAAAAAAGTAAATGATCCAAAGTGGTTTGCGATCGTGAAGACTGCATTAAAAGATATCGAGATCCAAACTTAATTTTGTGAAAGCTTCACATATTTAGAATACGGAGGTCTTAGAATTGTTGAAACATCAATTTATCAAAAGCAAAATGAGGAAAACCAGACCATTACTTGATGATCCAATGCTATCCAAATATGTACCGGAGATACACTGGTTCAGTGCTGAGCGTTTAAAAAAAATGCTGCACAAACATACAACGGTCTATGTAAAACCAGATGAAGGGAGCCTTGGGATGGGGGTAAGGCGTTTAGAGCTGGATGACTCTAAATGGAAACTTACAGATAGAAAATCCTCCAAAAAACTATCTCCCACTAAAGCCATAAAAACTTTAATAAAAAAGTTTAATCCAAATGAATCCTATGTTGTTCAACAAGGAATCAAGTTTTTGACTTATAAAGGGCGTCCTTTCCATATCCGTGTGGTCATGCAGAAACCAATGAATCGCTGGCAAGTCTCTATGATGAGTGCCATTATTGGCAACAAGAAAAACGCATTAACTACGAATGTCGCACGTGGTGGTGACGAACTCCCCTTAGAATTCATCATGCATCATAAGGATCAAAATTGGAGCCCCATGAATACGTATCGAGAGCTGATTGACCTATCGCACCAGATCGCTGCAAGGCTTGGATCCACATTACCGCTTCTTGTAGTTGGTCTGGATCTGGCTATTGATCAGAGAGGAAGAATATGGTTCATTGAGGCGAATACGAGACCGGACATGTCGGGGATGAAGGAGCTAAATGATAAAATATCTTTCAAAAAGTATCTACGAGCTAAAAAATGGATAAGTAGGATTTGAGAAAAATCAAAATCCATTAAAAACTATTGCTCCAGAGACTCCTCTGGAGTATCCTTAAATTAACATTTATCTGATAGGAAAAGGAAACTATGAACAATCGCAAGAACATACTTGCAGCTACTCTCTTCGTTCAAATTTTAATAATCCTCTTTCAAGCTGTGTCCTTAGCCGAAGAGCTAACACCACGAGCAATTAATGGAAATATTGATCTCTCTTACGAGCAAGTGCAACAGCTGCCCCTACAAGGGGAATGGGAATTCTATTGGAAGCAACGCCTAGAGCCAAAAGACTTTAAGAGTTCCAATACTCTTCTGCCGGACTATATAGAAGTTCCTTCCTCTTGGAAGGGGAAATCAATTGGTGCAGAAACTTTGGGCTCTACAGGCTTTGCTACCTACAGATTACAACTCTATATTGATCCCGCTGAAACAGGACAAGAAAAGGTCCTTGCTCTTGGCAATGTGGGTAGTGCTTATGAAATCTGGATTGACGGTGTAAAGCGAGGAGGCGCAGGCTCAGTTGGCATTGTTGCTTCCGAAGAGGAAGCGAGTCTACAAATTAACCATTATCATTTTATCCCTACCAATGAAGTCATTGAGATTGTCATTCAGGTCTCTAACTTCTCCTACCGTAAGGGAGGAATCTATACTCCTATCACCTATCAAAGTCCATCGGACGTTTTGCAATCCACTTTAAAAACTGAGATAGATTCCTTCCTCATCATTGGTGGTCTCCTTTTTATGGGAGTATATAACTTGATTATTTTCACTGTAACGATCAAATTTCAGCGTGACTTACTCATGATCGGATTGGCTTCTGTCTTTATGGCGATTCGTTCTTTCCTCATTAATGATTATTTATCAACTTTATTATTATCAGACCTTCCCTTATCGATGATTAAAAGAATGGAATACATAGTAGAAATGGTCTCTTTTTTATTCGTCATTCTGTCCATGCGCTTCTTGTACCCTAAAGACATACATCCGTTGATGGTAAAAGTAACCTATGTTTACGTCTTGCTTTGTGGTGTGTACAATTTGTTTGCTCCTACCCTGGTATTTACACAAACAATGATTTATCAGTTCCTTATTATGGTTATCATTACAGCCTATTTCCTTTTCTATGTTGGCCTATTAGCGTTTATCCGCAAGAGAGAGGGTGCCATCTTTACTATAGTTGGCCTTATTGTGCTCATTCTTGGCATCCTGAATGATGTCCTTTCCTCGGCCCTAATTATTCCTTCTTTATTTGAATTAGAGTTCAGCTTTCTCCTATTCATCATGCTTCAAGGAGTTATTGTTTCCTATCGTTATTTAGCACTATCGAAGCGTAACCAATCATTAAATGATCGATTACTAGAAATGAATGAGCAGTTGGAAGGAACCGTGGAACAGCGCACCTTGCAACTAATGGAGAAAAATAAGGAACTTGCGCAAGCAAATTTGAAACTTGAAGCCTTGAGCAGCACCGATGGATTGACAGGATTACCTAATCGAAGACAATTGAACAGTGTGCTTGAAGACGAGTGGAGCAAAGCAGCAGAAAAAGGGAACTCCCTTGCAATCATGTTAATCGACATTGATTATTATAAAAATTTTAATGACACTTACGGTCATCTCTCTGGGGACGATGGACTTAGACTCGTTGCTAGGGTCCTCATGTGTCAGGTGAAAAACAGCGATATTTTTGCCGCTCGCTATGGCGGTGAGGAATTTATGGTCCTTATATCCGAGGCTACTCATGAGAAGGCCTATCAAACAGCCGACTCGATCCGCCAGTCCGTCCAAGATTTACGAGAGCCTCATCAAACCTCCCCCTTTGGGTTTCTGACCGTTAGTATCGGTGTGGCCATAGGAGGACCACATAACTTCACGAGACCTGAGATGTTAATCGAGCGAGCTGATAAGGCACTCTACCAAGCCAAAAAGGATGGCAGAAACAAGGTCGTTGCCTAGGTAAAAAACATGTACAAAAAGATAGGGCTCCCTAACAAATTTGGTAGGGAGCCTTGAGTATTGCCTTAGTAGTTATAGATTTTTTTCCCATCCACCTTGAATCGAAACGAACCAATGGAAACTTCAACGGAACCACCTCTCTGCAGTGCGAAAACGGCTAGATAGTATAGAGCTAGGAAAAATATACTGAGACCGCTTCTACTATGAAAGGAGGGACTGGTGTTAGTCTTTTCTAGTTGTGTAATTCTAGTAAGTGAACTCATGAAGAACGCTCCTCTGTTTCAATGATGAACTCTTGAATCTGTATTCAACAGAGGTTATGAGATTCCCTTCCTCAAATTTATGTTTTTTTCTTACTGAACCAAAGCTAGTAAATCCTCCGGTTGATGGACCAAATAATCTGGAGCTCCTTTTACGAGAAGGTCTAGTGAATCATATCCCCAGGTCACAGCTGCAATAGGCACCTTAATTTCTTGACAAGCCAAGATATCCCGATGTTCGTCCCCCACATATAGAACTTCTTCTGGCCGAAGTTCATGCCTTTTAAGATAACGTTCTAGCACTTTTGCTTTTCCGAAAATTCCTTTTGTTGTTTGTACTTCATCAAAAATACTTAAATCGTTAAAAGCGAGGAAACTTTGGATGTTTTCCTTTGAATTTGAGGAAAGTACGGCAAGCGTATACCCTTCCTCCTTCAGTGTATGTAGTACGCGCAGCATGTTGGGAAATGGCTTCATCAACTTAACCGAATTTCCTAATCCTTTTTTTACATCCAATGCTAACAACGGAAGCTTGTATAATGGAATTTTCATATAATCTAGTCGTTGCTTAATCGTCATAGTACGCAAATAGTTAATGTCCTCTATCTTAACCTGCTGAAAACCGCGTTTCCTAGCAACCTGGTTAATCATGTCGATGAGAAAATGGGATGAGTCCGCGATCGTTCCATCAAAATCAAAAACAATATGCTTCTTCATGGCTTACTCCTTCCTGCCTACCTTTAATTTCTATAGTATAAAGGGGTTCAAAGTGAACTTCAAGGAAGGGTAGCTGTCCCACATCTAAGCTAGTGATATCACGGTTACGAAATGGTGATCGTCCCTTAATGTTCTACGATAAAAAAGTAGAGGCATACCCCAAAACGGGTACACCCCTCTATAAGTTTGTCAACCTCCCCTTAAAGATGAAACAAAGCTCTCCATACGATCCATAGCCAGCTGTAAATTCTCTAAGGAGCAAGCATAGGAAATCCGTATATATCCCTCACCAAAATTGGAGAAAGCACTTCCTGGTACGGTTGCCACCCTTGCATCTTGCAACATTTGGGTAGCAAACTCCGTTGAACTTAAACCAAATTCCCGGATGGAAGGAAACATATAGAAGGCTCCATTTGGTTTAACCACCTCAATTCCCATACCAGTCAAACGATGGTAGACATAATCTCTCCTTTCTCGATAGGATTCTCTCATAAGTCTTACATATTCTTCTCCTAGATTAAGAGCATCCAAGGCTGCATATTGACCAATTGAGCTAACACAGCTGACATTATATTGATGAACCTTAAGCATTTCTCTTGCCAAATATGCAGGAGCCAACGCATACCCCACTCTCCATCCTGTCATGGAATGAGATTTGCTTAAGCCATTGATCACGATGGTTTTTTCACGCATATTACTCAAACCAGCGATGGATACATGCGTATTGTCATACATAAGCTCACTGTAAATTTCATCAGAAATTAAAAAGATTTCTTTATCTTGAAGAAGTATAGCAATAGCTTCCAACTCTTTTACTCCCAGACTACATCCAGTAGGATTCGAAGGAGATACGAGTAGAATACAACGCGTCTTGTCCGTGAGCTTTCTCTCTATCATATCGGCAGTTAGTTTAAAGTCATTGATGGACGTATCCACATAGACAGGTACCGCGCCACTTAAGGTGATTAAGGGTTCGTAACCTGAATAAATTGGTGCAGGTAATATCACCTCTGAGCCTTCCTCGAGGATAGTACGGAATGTGACATCTATCGCCTGCGTTGCACCAACGGTTACAATGACTTCTTCAAGCGGATCATAAGATAGGTTATAGTGAGTTTTATAAAACTCAGCAATAGCTTTTCGGAGTTCTGCAATTCCGGCATTTGGTGTGTACTCTGTTTTATTTGTGTTAATGGCCTGACAGCCTGCCTTCTTAATCGGCTCGGGTGTCGGATAATCCGGCTGTCCAATGGTCAAGGATATAGCATCAGGATATTGCGCCACTAAATTCGCCATTTTCCGTATACCAGAAACTTCTATACTTTTTACATTCGACCGAATCAAATGTTGCATTTCCAGCCCCCTAGTTATAAAGATGACAGGACACCCAATGATCTTGTCCCAATTTTACTGATTTCGGAACTATCTGCTTACAGGAATCCATCACTTGTGGGCATCTGGTGTGAAAAACACAGCCTTGTGGTAGATTAATAGGGGAGGGCATATCCCCTTTCAAGACGATTCTCTCTTTTTTCACCTTAGGATTAGTGTTAGGAACTGCTGACAATAAGGCTTTGGAATAAGGGTGAGAAGGATTAGAAAAGAGAACATCTGTCGGCGCTTCTTCTACCAGGTTCCCAAGATACATCACTCCGATCCGGTCGGAAATATGCCGCACCACACTTAGATCATGTGCAATGAACAAATAGGTCAAATCAAACTCTTTTTTTAAATCCAAGAATAAATTAAGAATCTGGGACTGGATGGATACATCCAAGGCGGAAACTGGCTCGTCGCAGACAATGAACTTCGGATTCACCGATAAGGCTCTAGCAATGACAATTCTTTGCCTCTGACCCCCTGAGAATTCGTGGGGAAAACGGTCATAATGGTCCGGACTCAAACCTACCTTTTGCATCAGTTCGAGAACCCGATCTTTTCGATCTTCCTTCTTACCAATATCAAAAATATCCATCGGTTCCTGAATTGCCTTCCCGATCCTTTTTCTTGGATTAAGAGACGAGTATGGATCTTGAAATACAATTTGCATCTCTTTACGTAGCAATCTCATTTCTTGTTCATCGGCTTTCAAGATATTCTTCCCATTGTAATAGACTTCCCCTGAAGTGGGCTCTAGTAGACGTAAGATCATTCGTCCTGTGGTACTCTTTCCACAGCCTGATTCTCCCACTAAGCCGTAGGTTTCGCCCGCCAGTAATTCAATGGAGAAACGGTTAACTGCTCGAACGATGGACTTCCCGCGTCCAAACCCTTGTTGTTGCTCAAAGTTCTTTACGACATTCTTTATCTGAATTAGGGGTTCTTGACTAGATATGACTGATTGCATGACCTTCTCCCCTTTCTAAAGCGATTTTTTCAGAATGCCAACAGCGAACCTTATGATTTGGGGCAACTAGTTGAAATTCAGGTGAGTTCTCTATACAATGCTGGTCTGCATAAGGACATCTGGCTGCAAATCGACATCCCGTTGGAACATGGTGTAAGGAAGGAACCATACCTTCTATTACGTGCAACTTCCCACCCCGAGGAGTGTGTTCATCTGGTATTGATTTCATTAATCCGATCGTATAAGGATGCTTGGGGTTCTCAAATAATTCTTCTACGGAAGCTTCTTCAACAATTTGTCCAAGATACATAACAATCACCCTAGTACAGACTTCAGCCACGACACCTAAATCATGAGTTATAAGCACAATTCCCATATCAAGTTGTTCTTTTAACTCTAGCATGAGATCCAGGATTTGCGCCTGAATTGTAACATCTAGTGCAGTCGTTGGCTCATCAGCAATTAAGAGCTTGGGTTGACAGGCCAGCCCCATCGCAATCATAACTCGTTGGCGCATCCCTCCTGAAAGCTGATGAGGATATTCATGAACCCGCCGTTCAGGTGAAGGAATTCCTACAAGCTTCAGCATATGGATAGCTTTTTCCCATGCCTCTTTCTTCGATAACTTCTGATGCAAAATAATAGACTCTGTTATCTGATCTCCGATAGTATACACTGGATTCAGTGAAGACATTGGATCCTGGAAAATCATGGAGATCTCATTCCCGCGTATCTGCTGAATATCATCAAGCGACAACGAGAGAAGGTTCTTTCCTTCAAAACGAATCTCCCCTTCTAGCTTCACACTGCTAGTCGCGCCAAACAAACGCAGAATAGATAGAGACGTAACACTCTTCCCGCAACCCGATTCCCCAACGAGCCCAAGTGTCTCACCAGCATCCACGTGAAAGCAGACCCCATCTACAGCTGTCACTTGACCCTGCTCCGTCCTAAAATGGGTCTTTAGATTATCTACCTCGAGTAAACGATGGGGCTTCATTCTGTCCCCTCCTCTCATTTGGCTTTACTTGTATGAGGGTCTAGCAAATCACGCAGTCCATCCCCCAGTAAATTTAATCCCAAAACCGTAATCATGATAGCTATTCCAGGAAAAGCGGTCATCCACCAAGCCTGCCTTAATAAGATTTTGCCATCGCTGATAATATTTCCCCAGCTTGGAGAAGGCGGCGGCGTCCCCGCACCTAAAAAGCTAAGTGATGCTTCAATAATGACAGCATAAGCAAAGATAAAGCTTGCCTGCACTATTAACGGTGAAAGACAATTTGGTGCCATATGTAGCCAGATAATGCGCCAAGACTTTCCGCCTAACGCTCGAATGGCCTCAATATAACTAAGCTCGCGTACAACAATAGCTGCAGAACGAATCGTTCGAGCCACAGTAGGTGTATAAACAATACTTAAGGCTATGATCACATTCTCCAATCTTGGTCCCAAGGCAGCCATGATGGCGATCGCGAGAAGAATGGCTGGAAAAGCCATTAGACCATCATTAATCCGCATCAGCACATTATCCAAACGTCGGTAATAAGCTGAATACAAGCCCATTACAAGTCCACAAACCGAAGTAATCATGACAACGGTAAAACCAACAATCATGGAGGTCTGGCTTCCATAGATTACGCGACTCAAGAGATCACGTCCAAACTCATCCGTTCCGAACCAATAGGAGGTACTAGGTGCTTGTAATCTATTTTCCACTTTCATCTCAAGTGGATCATGCGGAGCTAAAATTGGAGCAAATAAAGCCACACAAGTTACAAACAATACTAAGATAAACCCTACAAGGGCAAGGCGGTTTTGAATGATTCGCCGAACAACCACCTTCGCTTGCCGAGAAAATAAAGTAGATGTCGTTACCGTCTCCATTGAAGCTATGGGTACTTTTCTCTCTTCAACATTGGTGTTCATAGTGGATCACCCCCTCCTAATTTTTATCAAACCTAATTCGGGGATCGATATAGGCATATAGTATATCGACAATTAAATTAATAAAGACGTAGGCTCCAGCTATCATAAGCACTGCTCCCTGAATAACCGGGTAATCCCGTTTTACGACGGAATTCACAACAAGCTTACCGATACCCGGGATGTTAAAGACCGTTTCGGTGACGACGGCACCACCAATCAATGTGGCAAAAGATAAACCAATAATTGTAAGGATTGGGACAAAAGCGTTGCGCAAGGCATGCTTGTAAATAACCTTTCGTTGTTTTAACCCTTTAGCCTCTGCAGTACGAATATAATTTTCATTCATCACCTCGAGCATAGAGGAACGGGTAATTCGAGCGATTAGAGCCGCTTGCATAATTCCTAGCGTTATCGCGGGCAAAATCAAGTATTTAAAGTGATTGACTAATCCGTTGGATAAGGGCTGATAGCCTGAAGAAGGGAGCCAACCTAACTGAACCGCAAAAATGAGAATTAAGGTTAATCCAATCCAGAAACTTGGCAATGATATTCCAACTAAGGCAGTCATCATAAGCATTTGATCCATCCATGATCCACGATTTCTTGCCGCCGCAATACCTAAAGGAATGGCAACTAGAATCGCAATTCCCTCAGCAAGAAGAGTCAAAGAGACCGTAGGCCCTAGATGCTCCCATATCGCTTCCGATACCGGCATACGCATAATAATGGAATAGCCCAGATCGCCAATTAAAACACCGCCAAACCATTGTAGAAATTGAAGATAAATAGGAAGGTTAAGGCCAAGCTGCTCTCGCAGCTTAGCCAACTCTTCTTCCGTAGCCTGGGAACCTAAAATGACAGAAGCAGGGTCACCTGGCGTTAGGTGGATGATCACAAAAACGACAACCGCAACTACTAGCAAAACAGGTAAAAGACTGGATACTCTTTTTAGGACATACCATCCAAGCATATCGCTTTAGGCCTCCTTATCTCTCTATTCAACTGAAACATTCCAGAAGAAAATATCATAGAAGTAGGTATATCCTTTCACATTAGTCCGGTAAGCCGATAACCCGTGCATATCTCCAAGCTTAATAAGAGGAACGTCCTCCCAGAAAGTGCTCTGAACCTTTTTGAATATCTCACGTTGCTCTTCGAAGTTTGAAGATACACGTATTTGATCTAGCAATTGGTCCATAGCTGGGTTATTATACCACCCTGCATAGTTGTTGCGAGAGTCAATAAAGACCGGTTGAGTTGGATTCGTATAAATAGGGAAAAACGTAAATACGATATCCCAAGCTTTTTCATCAGAACGACGCTTAATGAGCGTAGGCCAATCGTATACTTCTAAATTTGCAGGAATCCCCATCTTTTCTAATTGATCTTTAATCACTACTGCGGTTTTATAAAGGAACTCATAGTCTCTCGTTGCTAAGATCGTAACAGGCTCTCCCTTGTATCCGGCTTCTTCTAGAAGCTTTTTAGCTTTATCGGCATCCTTTTGATTGTAATTCTCTTTTCCATCTTCAACATACCAGGCTTGTTCTGGATACATGAGACCATGGTCCAATCGATAGAATTCCTTATCACCAACGGCCGCCATCATGACCGTATCCAAATCTACAGCTGCATTCACAGCTTGCCTAACTTTTTGATTAGAAAATACTCCGTTCTTGTTGTTAAAAAGTAGTCCATTCCAACGTCGAGGCTTGGCAATCGACATGACCAAATTCGGATCATCCTTGAGCATTAGATAATTATCAATCGGTACATCGTCAGCAAAATCATACTCCCCAGATTGAATACCAGCTACACGTGTTGCCGGGTCTGGTACAGGGATAAAATAGAGATTTTCAACTAGAGCTTCCTTCTTCCCAGCCCATCCGCTAGCTGGCTGTTGTAAAGGCTGATAGTCAGCAAACTTCTTCAAATGGATATACTGATCCTGCTTCCACTCCACAAATTGGAAAGGTCCAGTTCCGATGAATTCCTTGGCTCCTTGCTCGTCGGCTCCTTCAATGACTTCCTTCGGCATAACTGCTAGCCCTTGGTGAGGGAAGGCCATCAGAGTAAGCACTAATGCCGCAGAAGGACCTTTCGGATCCAATTTAACCACTAGCGCATGTGAGTCCTTTGCCTCTATAACGGCATTTCCTAAAGCTGTTTTCCCATTATTGGATTCCGCTTTCCAGCGATTGACGGAGGCTAATATATCTTCTGAAGTAAGTTCTTTACCATTGTGAAACTTTAAGCCTTTACGTATAGCAAAGGTAATCGTTTTGCCATCCTCACTCGTGTCAATGGACTCAGCTATCAATGGAGAAACTTGGTACTGCTCATCCAGCGTCACAAGTGATTCGAAAATATGCCATCCCACTTGAATAGCTGATGTCGCGGTTGTCTTATATAGATCCAATGTGGGTGGAGCCGCGGAAACTGCCACACGCAAATCCGCTTTTGCGGTCGCTCCTTTGGCTTCTGGTGTCGCCTCTTTCCCCGGATCAGAAGTAGAGGATGGAGATGAGGAACACCCTACGATCACCATGATCATTACGAGCCACAAGATTCCAATCTTTCTCATATTAATGCCTCCCTATTATTAATTTGCAAATCTATTATTTATATTTAATCACTTGTCCAGCAGTGACCTCGGTGAATACACCGTGATTGACAGCCAAATGACCATTGACCCAAACATATGAAATCCCAAGAGCTTCTTGCTTCGGCTGATCGTAAGTAGCTTGATCTACAATCTTACGTGGATCGAATACAACAACATCAGCCCAATACCCTTCTCTTAAAAAACCACGGTCTTTTAGCCGCAGTAGCTGTGCTGGTGCCCCTGTCATTTTTCTAACTGCTTCCCATATCGGAAATGCTTCCTTGTCTCTCGCATATCGACCTAAAACACGTGGAAAAGATCCATATAAACGTGGATGCGGCTTTCCTCCAAACACACCGTCCGAGCCAACCATTTGTAAAGGATGTCTCATTGCCTTCATAATATCTACTTCCACACCCCAATGAATAATCATCGTAACCGCTGCTTCTTCTTCTAGTAGTAAATCCATAGCCGCATCTGCCGGATCAATACCTCTTAGTTCACCAAGCTCGGCCACGCTTCGTCCTTCTAGATGGCGATTTTTATCAGTAGAGACTGCGGCTATGATAATATTCTTCCATCCATTGTTCCGAACGGTATTATCATATTCCCCGTTATGTAACATATCTTGCTTCGCTCTCTCTCTCAAAAGTGGATCCTTTAGTCGAGAAAGCATCTCTTCCGTACCCCCATCATGCATCCATGGCGGTAAAATGGCATGAAACACTGTAGAGGCAGCTGTATATGGATATTGGTCAAATGTTACCTCTATCCCTTCTTCTCTGGCTTCTTCCAACTTGACTAGGGCAGGCCCTAGCTTGTCTCTATTGATGCTTCCGCAAACTTTAAAATGGGAGACGTGGAGTCTAACTCCTGACTGCCGTGCTGCATCAATAACCTCATCAAGAGCTTCTAAGCTTAGGTTGCTTTCATTACGGATATGCACCACAAAACACCCGTCATATTTAGCTGCCCCCTTACATATCGCCACCAGCTCTTGTTTATTGGCAAAAGCACAAGGTGGGTACTGAATTCCTGATGAAACACCAAATGCACCTTGACTCATGGCTTCTTCCACTAGTACCTGCATTTGCTCAATTTCCGATGCCGTAGCCTCCCTTCCTTCGAAGCCCATAACCATGGAACGTACCCCTCCGTGAGGTACTAGATAGGTAACATTGCCAGCCAATTGGGACTGTCCAAGGAATTGAAGGTACTCCTCTACTGTATTCCATGGCCATTCTCCAATATCCCCATTCAACCCCTTGAGTTGCTTTTGCCAAAGAGGCTTCGTCGCCTCAGAGACGGGAGCGACTGATATTCCATCCTGTCCAAGCAACTCAGTAGTTACGCCTTGAAGAACCTTAATCTTATGAACTGAAGGTTGGGTGCACCATAAATCCGAATGAACATGGGTATCAATAAACCCGGGTGCTACAATTTGCCCCGAGGCATCAATGACTTGCTTAGCGTCTTCACCCTGAAGCTTGCCTATTTTTTTGATTCTTCCATCGGAGATACCCACATCAAGTTTTGTCCAAGGATTACCCGACCCATCACATACAAATCCATTTTGAATAATTACGTCATACATTAAAGGTCCCTACCTTCTCTATGATAATAATCGGTTAACTACTTATATCATCCGGTACTTGAAACGTTAAATGATAAAGCTGTCTTGGCCTTCCTTTACTTACAGGTTGCTCTTCGCCGACGAGCTTAGCCAGCTTACATTGCTCCAAGCGGCTCAGCAATCTTCTTGCACTACGAATTGTAATTCCAAAGCCATTCGCCAACTCCACAGATGTGATTTTCCATGAACCATTCGTCTCACAAAACGAAATCATTTTATTAATCGTCCCTACACTAAGCCCGGATAGTCTAGCCCATTTAAGTCGCTCCTCGTCATCTGAACGAACGGAATATTCCATTTGATAATGATGGTCCAAGGGACCAAGAACATTTCCATAAGGCATGACGATATAACAGTTCCCCCCTCCACTGATCTTTGATTTAGACAAAGCCTCTCTCGCCTTTTGTTCTGCCTCATTTGCTGTACGACCTAAGCCTACCCCTACACTGACACGTAAATTCAATTGATCATGAATTTGATTCAGTAACGTAAAGCGGCTAAAGCCATTAGTTGACCGTTCCATGACACCACGTGTTGTCACAAAGGTAATCTCATCTCGATCAGTCCAATTCATAAGAGATTGCGTCTCTTCTCCGTAGTCAATAAGCAGCTGTTGAAGGGCCAGCTTCTTGCGTTGAATCTCGTACTCAGAAGAAGCCTGCTTAGCTGAGAAATTTTCTACGTGTAATATTCCGATGGCAAGCTGTGTATCAGCCAAATAAGCACTTTGCCCTTCTAGTTGAACGCGTTGTAAACAATCATGAATGGTAGATTTTGTTGGAACAATGCGGTAGCAAGCAACACCTAACTCACGTAGCTTTTTATACACCGATGTTACACAGGTAAACACTGCATCAATCTGCTGCTCCGTCCACAATTGATAATGGAACTCCATGATCTCTTTTTCTGCCGTTGCACTAAGATCATAATCTTTTACGTAAATCTCCTCTACCTCAATCTCTAGCTCCTCAAGTCTTTTGAAAATTTCTTCCTTTTTTATAATGTCCACGCTTAATCGCAATTTTTTCTCCTGAAAGAATTCACTATTCTCTCTCAGCATCTGAAAAAATAACCGGTACAGACTTGTACCATCATGAGGAAGGTATATCATTGTCTTCTGGTCACTCACGCGTTCCCTTGCAATCTGATAGGGAATCGGTCCCGCAAATAAAAGGGCTTCCACTTCATGAAAACATCCTTCAACTAGATCTTGAGTTTGACCGATATCCGTATATCCAAGGGGAAGCATCTCCAGCTCTGGAAACGCCTGAGCAATTTCAATAATGTCCTTAACAAAATCGTACGGACCAATGGCCGCAACCTTGATCTTCATCTCTGTTTTCCTTTCGTAGAAGTAAATGTAATTAAATTATTAAAATATTTTGATATAATAATCCCACAAAAAGGATTAAGGAGCAACGACCGAAAATAGACCGAAAATAGAGAAAAATCATTTCACATAAAAAAAGATCCTGAAAGAGATTACAGGATCTGAAAGCTTTAAATTATTTAAGTTTATTATCTACTCTATTAATTAGTGATCATGATCCTCTTCCGCTGCCATAGCAATGGCTTTCGTCTCATGAACAGTTCCAAATGGATGCTGAGGCGGAGCATAAATGGAATAAAGCTTGATAGGGATGTTGCCAGTATTGGTTAGATTATGCCATTTACCTGCAGGTACAAGTATCGCGTAATCTGCAGATACTTTTTGTTGATAGTCTAATTTCGACTTACTGTCCCCCATTTGAACGAGCCCCTCCCCTTCTTCAATACGGAGGAATTGATCAAGATTAGGATGAGACTCTAAGCCAATATCTTCTCCAACCCCAATACTCATTAGAGTCAATTGCAGATGTTTCCCAGTCCATAACGCCGTACGGAACGTCTTATTTTGTTTAGTAACCTTCTCAATATCTACGACAAATGGCTGTGAACCATAATCTTTGATAGATGATCTCTTTAAGGATTCTAGTCGTGTAACATTCTGTTTTTCACCTGTAGAAGCATGTATAAAAACATTTTGAATGAGAGGATTTTGACTCGACATACCATTCTTTCGGTATTCCTCATAGGCCTCAACTCCTGCGTCGTGGGCCTTTTGAAGACCTTCTCTATAAGTTTTAAAATTCACTGTATTAAATTGGTATTGAGGTGCTCTTCCCGTCAGTGATAAGTATAGATTATGAAATTGGCTGAAATGTGTCTTTTTGACTTCTAAGGCCTGAAGAATCTCAGTTTTATGCTGTTGATTCGGTGCTGCATCAGCTAATCGGCTATAAAAATCAAGGGCTGTAGCTTCTCTTTTTATTCCAGCTTGTATTGCTTCCACTTGTTCATTATTTACTTGATGATTTATAGCCAAATAATCGGAGTAATGGATCGGAGTGTTAACATAATAATAATAAGGATATGAGTAATTTTTTGGAGGAAGATAATGCATGTTGTTCATTCCCTTCATAGGTTTATAAAGACATCATATGCCTATTCTTCGAGAATGTACTTTGGTCACCCTATGTTACAATTTCTTTGATCTAGGTGCCTTTAAGAGGATTACATTAAATATTGTCAAAAGTTGGTCACATTCCTTTGTCTAAATCGTGACAAAATTCACGCTCATGTGGAAACAAAAATAATTATAGAATAAAATAGCAACAAGATAATGTGAAAAGGATCACAATAATTCTAATTTAGAAAGGAGTTTGAAAATGGATATGTATACACCGGATCTGTGTATTCACTGTGGTGAGGAATTAGTTATTTTTGAACGTAACCGTTGTGAATGTTTAAAGTGTCGAGAAAGCTTCAATGCGACTTATGCCGATGATCTTGTAGAAGTAGAGTAAAGAAGAGCCCGTTGGCTCTTTTTTTATTGCACAGGGAAGATGCTACTTTTCGATTCTTAATATCCAATTCTATAATCATCGTAATCCCCCAGCAAACAAATGATATTCATGCTTATTTTACCACTAATACACCGTAATTTGACATTTTTCTACCTTCAAGAGAAGATAGGGACGACAGTCATTTTATTTATACAGATCCAGGAGGAAAGACACATGAAAGCAATTCAAATTACAGAGTTTGGCGGACCTGAAGTCTTGAAATTGGCAGATGTACGTGAGCCTACCCCAGCAAGAAATGAGGTACGGGTTAGACTGTTTGCTGCGGGTGTCAATCCGAATGAAACTTATATTCGTACGGGTACCTACTCTTTTTTAATTCCTGATTTGCCGTACACCCCTGGATTCGATGGGGCTGGAATTGTCGATGCCATTGGCGATGGGGTAGAACATCTTAAAATCGGAGACCGCGTCTTTGTCGCGGCCTTGCTTGCCAAGCGCAACACCGGAACTTACGCCCAAAAGGTCGTTTGCGATGCCCATGCTGTCCACCGCTTGCCAGATGCCATTTCCTATCAGGCAGGTGCATCTCTTGGTATTCCAGCCTTAACGGCTTACAGGGCGTTATTTCACAGAGCCAAGATCAAACCGGGTGAAACCGTGCTAATCCATGGGGCGAGCGGCGGCGTTGGTGTATTAGCCGTTCAGATGGCCAAAGGAATCGGTGCGACCGTGATTGGTACAGCAAGTACAGAAGATGGTTTTGCTTTGGTGAAAGCTTCAGGAGCCACTCATGTACTCCACCATATCACCGAGGACTCTATGTCTGCTATCCTGTCTCTGACAAATGATAGAGGGCCAGACGTCATCATTGAATTTTTGGCCAATGTAAATTTAGAGACGGATCTGAAGATTATTGCTCCCTATGGTCGCATCGTTGTAGTGGGTAACCGCGGCAGCCTGGAGATTAATCCGAGATTAGCCATGATGAAAGAAGCCGATATTTTAGGGTTAGCCCTTTGGAATGCGCTTCCTCATGAGTACAAGGAAAGTTTACACGCGGTTGAGGCCTTCCTGGAATCTGGAATCCTTCATCCGGAAATTGGAGTTGAACTCCCTCTAGAGGATGCAGCAAAAGCGCATGAACAAATAGTAAGCCAAAAAGCCCAAGGAAAGATTGTACTTGCCATTGATTAGACTAAAGTAAAGGGTCCCCTCTCCCTCTCAAGATCAACAATTACTGGATTGGGAGGGGAACTATCCCTCACTAGAATTCTCAAAATCAGCTTGAATTCTACTCAAAAACTCTTCTGCTGCACTGTATCCCTGCTGTCTTAGATACCAATTATTTGCCGCTGCTTCAATTAATCCTGCAACATCACGGCCTGGTTGAAGTTGAATTTCAATAGAAGGAATCTTCACACCCATATACTCAGTATAACGAGGCTCCTGCTCTAATTCGTTGTTTAATGCGTCTTTTTGCCATTTCATTAATTTAATATCTAGGGCAATTCGTGTTTCATCTTGAAAAGCCCTCCTTCCGTACATGCGGACCACATTTAGCAACCCAATACTGCGAAGTGCCAAAAATTCTTTGGTCTTTTCATCATGCGTACCCAGAAGAGTTTGCGGACTTAGTTTTTTTAGCACGACGATATCATCCGCAACTAATCGATGTCCCCGACCAATGAGTGTGTGCGCCGTCTCGCTTTTCCCAACGCCTGAGTGGCCACGAAGGAGTATTCCAATCCCAGACACATTAACACAAACTCCATGAATCGCCATTTCAGATGCTAATTCCTTAACTAAATAGGCATCCAATTTAATCATAAATTCGGAAGTCGTCTCCACTTTGTTCGTCACTAACAAGGGAATTCCCTCTTCTATACAATGATGTTTCAAATAGGTAAGCCCTTCTTCACCTGCGGTAACAATAAAACATGGCGGGTGATACTGAACGATATTTCCAATACGAACTTTACGCTCTTCTACACTTAACTTATGTAAATAGTTGATTTCTTTTCTTCCTAGAATTTGAACCCTCTCCGTTGGAAAAAAATCAAAATGTCCAACAAATTCTAGACCAGGACGATGAACACGTGATTGTGTAATCGTCTTCTGCAACTGGTTTTCACCAGCAATCACTTTCAATGAAAATCTCTCAATCAGTTTTTCTACTGTTATCTTCTTCAAGTTAAGTCACCATCCTAGTGGCAATAAAAATTCTCTATCATTGTACGGAAACAGGGAGTAGGAGTTTCAAAATATATTCCTACCCTTCTTCCGACTCCTCTTCCTTTTTAAACAGCTCTTCGAGATACCTTTCCTTTCTATTTAGGAACCCTTTTGTAATTTGATAGTGCTCCGTGTCTTCATAACTGACACTTTCAATAACTTCGGAATCAAAACTATAGATCTTGGCCTTTGGATAGCCTAGAAGAATCGGTGAATGTGTGGCGATGATAAATTGAGCGTTTCCTGTACTGACTAGTTGGTGAATAATCCTCAAAAAAGCGAGTTGCCGAGCTGGTGATAAGGCCGCCTCCGGCTCATCTAGAAGATATATTCCCCTTCCCCTAAAACGGTTTAGAAATAGGGATAAAAAAGATTCGCCATGGGATTGGTGATGTAAAGACCTACCTCCGTACCCTTCATAATTAAACGTCGGATCGTCTTGGGCTAGTTGATCAAGATGCGTTGCAAAATGATAAAAACTTTCTGATCTTAAAAAGAATCCTTGATTGACTTTAGGTAACCAAGAAAGACGAATGTAATCCCCTAATGCAGCCTGGGAGGAGTCCACGTCATGTGCATTGTTTCTTCCACCTCCTGCGGTATTAAACTCACACTGATAGGCAATAGCCTCAAGTAGTGTTGATTTTCCGGAACCATTTTCCCCTACAAAAAAGGTTACTTCATGATCTAAATCCAATGTTTCCATATCTTTTATAGCTGAAACAGAGAACGGATAGGACTTCATGTCCTGAATTTTCTCTTTTAAAAGAGTTACTCTACGTAAAAACAGATCAATGCACTCTCCTTATCACTTATTTGTAAGAGATCAAATTGAAACGAAGCCGTTTTACAGCGCCTAATCGGATATATTTTAGCAGAAATTCATTCTTTGAGGAAATAAGTTCCAAATCATAAAACTATACATCCCCCTCTCCTTGCTTATTCTTGTGTTTGTTATAATGATAGAGTATAAAAGTTACATCCCAAGGAGTTGACGCTATTGTTATATGTAGCCCTGTTAACGATCATTGATGAGGACATCAATACAAGGAGCCGTCCTGCTCATCTCCAATATATCGATGGACTCTATCGGCAGGAAAAAGTAGTTTATGCAGGTCCTTTTACAGACGGAAAAGGGGGAATGGTAATCTACCGAGCAGATAGTTACGAAGAGGCCAAAAAGATGGCGGAGGAAGATCCCGTTGTCATCGAAAAAGCCCGTACCTTGGAATTGCGGGAGTGGAATCCTTTGGCATTTCCCTTACCCAAATAGAATAATGAACGACGATAGCCGATATTCTTCTTTTTCAAATATCGGCTTAGTCCGTCATCTTCCCTGCTATTAATCCCAGAAGGACGTTCGTGATGAGTAAAGGATGCATCTCACCTGCAATAATATAAGTTAGAACCCCTGATACAAAAGCAATCAAAAGTGCATTCGCTGACAATTCATATCTCTCCTTTATTAGAACTAAGTCCCCTACTTTGGGACGAGTTTCAACTTGTTTTTGTTACAAGTGGGGATTTAGTGTTTGCCGGACATACAGTATCTTATATATCCCCAAAAACCTCAATAAGGGTCTTTTCTGGACACAGAAACCGCTATTTCATCTAGGACAAGCTTTCTAAGACGTATTTCTCAGAAATAACGGAACCAATGTCCGTTCAACTTGTAATTTTAGCGATTTTAACTCTAATAACGCACCTGATGTCCGGCTGCCCTATCAAAAGATAAAGCCTTCCAAATTTATGCGGAATGCTTTTTCCTATAATAAACCAATAATAATCCCACCAAAGGCTCCTGCAATAACGACAACCCAAGGCGGTGTCTTCCAAAACGTAAGCATAATAAACAAAATAGACGCTAAAGCAAAATCAACAGGGGCCAAAATGGTGCTGGTCCAGATCGGATCGTAGAGAGCAGCTAATAAGATTCCGACAACGGCCGCATTGACTCCAACCAAAGCGCCTTGAATATTCGGCTTTCTGCGTAGCGTATCCCAGAATGGCAACGTTCCAACGACGAGCAAGAAAGCTGGCAAGAATATCGCGATCGTTGCAATCATGGCACCAAACCAGCCACCCATGATCGCTCCTAAGTAGGCAGCAAAGGTGAACAGAGGACCGGGAACGGCCTGAGTCGCACCATAACCGGCGAGGAACTCTTCCTTATTTAACCACCCAGTGGGAACAACCTCCCTTTCCAAAAGCGGCAACACCACATGCCCTCCACCAAACACCAGCGACCCTGCCCGGTAAAAACTGTCGAAGACAGCTAACCATTCATAAGAAGCCACACTACGAACTAATGGTAGTCCGAATAATAATACGAAAAACAGAACAAGACTGAGGACAGCGACAGATCGACGGATCGGAACACGTATCTCGGGCAACTCCGGGATCTTGCTATCCTTGTATAAGATTAATCCGATGATGCCGGCCACAATAATGATGAGTACCTGAGTCACCGCCGACTGCCAAAGGAGCGTGATCGTCGCAGCCAGGATGGCCATGGTGGCTCTATTCCTATCAGGAGTAAGCTTCTGTCCCATTCCTAGAACCGCATGGGCCACAATAGCCACCGCCACTAACTTTAATCCATGAATCCAACCAGCGTTTCCTATATCAAACCCTTGGAGTAGAAAAGCAAAAAGAATAAGGGCAATCACGGAAGGAAGAGTAAATCCAATCCATGCGAAAATTCCACCTAAAAGACCTGCCCGCATAACCCCAATCCCGATTCCTACTTGGCTGCTTGCAGGACCAGGGAGAAATTGACAAAGGGCAACCAAGTCCGCATAACTGCGTTCATCCATCCACTTCCTACGACGGATATATTCCTCATGAAAATACCCGAGGTGAGCGATCGGACCTCCAAACGAAGTGAATCCTAACTTCGTCGACACTCCCAATACTTCGAGTAAGGACTTCCATCTACTCTTATCTTGATTTTCTTCTTTTTCCTCTAACCTAGGACTGTTCATGTGACTCTTACCTCCTACTAGCTAAAATAAATCTAAGATCAGTTACTCTTTTATCTCTTTAAATAATTCATAGGCCTTTTTCCTAGCTTCAACGAGCACCATATTCCCCTTGGCCGTCGTACGATAATATTTTCTAATCTTGCCTTCTACATTTCGCTCTTCTTTGGACAACAATTCACTGTTCTCCATCTGGTGAAGGATAGGGTATAACGTCCCCGCACTAATTTCATAACCATGCTCTCTTAGCTCCTCTAACATCCACAAGCCAAAAATAGGCTCTTCCTTAGCATGATGTAGAATATGAATTTGAATAAATCCAAGAAATAGCTTCCTAAGTACTTTATCTTCCATATGAACCTCTCCATTATACATTACCGATATCGGCTTTCGATACTATCTTAACAAAAACTTTACAAACACTCAAATTCATTTAACGTAGTCAAAAATTGTACATACAGCCCCCTTTCCATTTCTCATTCCCATGTGTTATAGTGTGTATGAAGATATAAACACCTTAACACTTGGAGGGAGATTCATATGGGAACATTTGATGGACTATGGGGGTATGGGCTCGTCTTTCTGTTTTCAGCGATTCCTTTTTTTGAAGCCTACGCGGTGATCCCGCTGGCCATACTTGCAGGACTCTCTACTCTCCCTGTGATCATCCTTGGTCTAGCAGGGAATATCCTTACCGTTTTGTTGGTGATTCTATTCCTAGACAAGATTAAACAGTGGAGAAAAAAACGAAAAGGTGACGATGAAGATACAACTTCACCAACTAAACGTTCGATAAGAGCAAAAAAATTATGGATAAAGTATGGTTTACCGGGATTGGCCTTCATTGGTCCGTTGCTCGTTGGTAGTCACTTAACCACGTTCATGAGCGTAACTCTTGGTGGCACGAAACAATCTACAGCCAACTGGATGGTAGCGAGTCTCGTGATATGGTGTTCGGTATTTACTGTATTGGCTTACCTAGGAATTGACTTCCTAAATTTAGGAGAACGAAACCTATTTCAAGCAAATTAAAGGGGAGAAGATTTTATGCTGCAACAGGCTATTTGGCTAGCGAAAAAGGAAATCAAACATCATCGGATCTTGCTTCTATTTACCCTATTTGGCACCATGTTTTTTGCTTTAATCACATCGGTTCTGCTTGATAAATCTGCGAAAAAGATGTTCGGTACAGAAATGGTGCAGTATAATCATATTTTATTAGATATCATTTTCGTCAATATCACCGTTTATTTAGGTACCATTTTTATTTCTGGACCTTACCTGAGCTTCAGAGCGATAAAAGAGGACCCTTTCAGTAAAAGAATGGCTATGTTGCGATCCTTGCCCATTCCGGTTCCTGTGCTGTCACTAAGCCGTACACTGATGATGTTAATCACGTTAGTTGTCATGTCAATTACCTTTTATAGCACCCTTGCGGTAGCCTTACCAGAAGGATTTTACCAACTCATTTCACCAGTGGAATTTATGGTTTTCATTGTTTTTTGGTTTGGCTGCTCCCTTGCAATAGGGGGACTCAATCCTTATATTGAGTATGGTACCAGTGGCAAAGTCTTGCATCTAACTCCCTTTCTTTTTTTAGGCATTCTAGCTATTACGATTACCACTTCTTATAAAGTATTCGACCTAGGCATTGTTGAACTGATTTTAGTTGGGGTTAAGTCTAACGGTTGGAGCCTTGCCCTCCTCTCCCTTCTTATAGGTGTTACCGCCTGTACGGGTTGGAACAAGATACTAACCCATCGTTTAATGAAAAGAGATTATTATTAAAGGATCGGAGGAGGGATGATGAAGTTACCGATACGGGTTTCCGAAGAAAGCCGGGAACCGATATACCATCAGATTGAAACACAAATTAAAGCACTCATCGTCGGCGGTCAGATTCCACCAGGCACTCCCCTTCCTTCCATACGGATCTTGGCAAGTGAGTTAGCTTGCAGCGTGATAACCACAAGGAAAGCTTATCAGAATTTAGAGAGCAGCGGTTTCATCAAAACGATTCAAGGCAAAGGCACTTTTGTAATCAATATTGAAAGAGAAACCAAAGATCGGACGAAGAAAAAAGTCGTACATGAGGGATTTCAAAAAGTGTTGGAACAAGGAAAGCAACTCGGGTTTTCGGAGGATGAGATTCGTTCTATTTTCAATGAAGTGCTCGACCTCCATTATCTTAAATAGACAGGAAGGATAACTATGGAAACCTCTGCACTAACAATAACAGGTTTAACTAAGAAGCTTAAAAATTTCAGTCTAGGACCCCTTGATCTCATAGTCGAAAAGGGGACCATCGTTGCCCTCATAGGAGCGAATGGATCTGGAAAAAGTACCTTTCTTCGAGTCCTGATGAATGTTCTGAAAGCAGATAGTGGCACGATTTACGCCTTTGGCGAAAACTTCTCAGAGAACGAGACGGCGTTGAAGCAAAAAATTGGCTATGTAGGCGACAAGCTTGAACCCTATCGTCATTTAAGCATTAAGGAACTGTCTTCTCTCATCTCCTATTGGTATCCCACTTGGGATCATCAGCGTTATTTACATTACCTTTCGCGGTACCAGATTGATGAAAATATGAAATATGAACACGGTTCAACAGGTACGAGAAAAAAGGTAGAGTTCATCTTCTCCTTATGTTACGACTCCCAGTTATTAGTGCTTGATGAACCTTCTGCCGGTATGGATATGGTTTCCCAACGGAAAATGAAGGAAGATTTACTGAACTATATGGAGGATGGAGAAAGAAGCATTTTAATCGCTACACATATTGCCGATGAAGTGGAACAATTATCCGATTACATCGCAGTCATAGAAGAAGGAAAAATCGTACTCACCTTTAATAAGGATGATGTACGTGAACATTGGGCTAGAGTGAGCGTGTCTCAAGTTACGGATAGCCTTCTGGATCATGCCCATGTTATCAGTACTTCAATGAATCCTCCAGAAATCGTAACAAATCATTTATCTGCTCTTGAAATGGAATTAAAAAACCAACAAATTACGATAAATCAAATTCAACGGCTTACATTAGAAGAAGTAGTCGAGAATCTAACAACCTAACCCATATAATGACTGTTTAGATGGATCTTGCACCCTATATCGAGTCATTGTTATAAAACTCCCAAGGTTCCAAAGTTTCATAGTTAGATTCTGACAATAAAAGAACCGGAAGACGCTCCGCTATTTATCCTCTTCTTATAAAGAGAAATAACAGAAACTTTTCCGGTTCATTTTGATCTTGCCCTCTTATGGCAATAATACCTCATCAATTACATGGATTACACCATTAGAAGCCTCGATGTCTGGCTTTATTACATTTGCTTTGTTCACTTTAGTAGGATTAAGTGATATTTTCACTTTCTTCTTAGCCAAAGTCTCTACTTTCATTCCGTCTTTGAGATCACCAGACATGACCTTACCTGGTACAACATGGTACAGCAGAATATCCTTTAAGTCTTTTCTTGCTAACAATTCTTCTGCGGTAATATCTAGCTTCTTTAATAATTTATTAAAGGCCTCATCTGTTGGAGCAAACACGGTGAATGGACCTTTGCCTTTCAATGTGTCAACCAAACCAGCCTTTTTTAAAGCAGCTGCCAATGTATTAAAATTCCCAGCTTCTATCGCCGTATCAACAATGTCCTTTTTAACACCTTGCTCCTCTGCGAACGCTCCCGCTGAGAAGGATAAAACCATCATGATCATCAACAAAACTAACCCAAACTTTCTCTTTTCCATTAACAATACCTCCTTTTAATTTGTCTAAAAGGTAGTATTCATTTTTTTTACACTTTTATCCATAAAATCTACAAATGATCTAGGAGTTTACTTTTCACATCATTGATTTGCATATCCATCAATTCAATCATCTCAATTTTTCCGGACCGTATCCCTTTCTCGATTCCAAGATGATACGCTTCCGCAATCGCGATAATAATAGCGTTCGCTGCCCCATTTTCTTTGGTTATTTCACACCCTCTTTCTTGGAGAGTGATGATTAGTCTTGAAGAAATGTCATCAATGTCCGCCATAGATAAATCCTCTCCCGCAATTAATAAACTTTTTTTAGGTTCCCCTCCTTTTTTTAGACCATACGAAGTGTCTATTGGATAAGTTTTTGTCTTAATTCATCCACACTATGAATCATATAGGTCGGCTGTTTCCAAATTTTCATGCCTATACCCTCTTTTCAAAAGCTAATTTCAAACCTAACCCTACGTATACGGAACCCACGATTTTTCCTTGCCAACGTGCAAACATAGAATTCTTTTGAATCCATTTCGTACCTAATGAACTTATGAGGAAAACAAGGATCGTGGTGTACATAATGCTCATCAACACAAAGGTCAATCCAAGGATCAAAAGCTGAATAATAACAGGAAATCCATCAGCTCGGACAAATTGCGGCAGAAAAGCTAAGAAAAATAGCGCTGTTTTTGGATTTAGCAATTCAATGAGAATTGCCTGATAAAAGGACGATGCAGGATTCAACTCTCTTTTTACCTGACTTTCTTGTTTGTCCGTTCTTTCAAGAAAAGCACAAATTCCTAAGTAGACTAAGTATAGAGCCCCCAGATATTTAACGATCTCAAAAGCAAGAGAAGAAGTCATGAGGATCGCTGAAAGTCCAAGAACTGCTACAATGGTGTGGATTAAATCTCCCACAGCAATCCCGATCCCTGTTAGAAGTCCAGCTTTCCTTCCTCCTCTTGCCGTTTGGGATACGGTTAGCAAAACCGCTGGTCCTGGGATGAGAAATAACATGAGCACCACAAATATAAAGGTTAGCATATGGGCCCCTTGGTACCAATAATACGCTCCAATGCCTCCTCCGCTTACAACCATGAGGATCAAAATAGCATAAAGTATGAGTTTTCTTTTCATGATTTCTCACCAACCTTCTTATCTATTGTTTTCGTAAGTAACTCTAGTGATTGAATGATTTGATCCATCTCCTCCTCGGTCAGTTCTTCAAACATACTTGCATAATAGCTTTCCTGAAAAGCAGGTACTTGTTTTCTGATTTCTTCTACTTTCTCCGTCGTTTGAATCCAGACGACCCGACGATCTTTCATATCCTTTACTCTCTTGACCCACTTTTCTCTTTCAAGACGATCAATAATTCCAGAAACCGTACTGTAAGATAAATTAATGGCCTTACTGATATCTCCAATCGTCTGGGGACCATTTGTGATCCTCCGCAAAACTAACAGTTGAGGGAGTGTAATCCCATATTCCGCTAACTCTCTGGTGACGGCCAGTTCAAAGGATTTGTTCAGCTTTTTCATCAGCTCTCTTAATACCGTCGCTTTACTCAGTGTAATCCCTCCCTTCAAACCTTCTTTCGTGAACAAGATATTTTCTGCACGAAATATTATTGAACGACATATCCAGTAAGAGGCTTGCCATTCTTATAGTAGAGTTTTGGATCCAGAATCATGTAGAAGATATGGGTATCCTTGAATCCCCCGCTTTCTAATAATTCATGCAAATCCGCTACAATACGGTCGTGCTTATCCTGACTTCGTTGAAACATCAGAATCTCTAAATATCGTGGGTTATGAGTCAAGCTGTCCCTTTGACAAAGCTCCACTTTGACCTTTCCTTCTTCAATATCCGCTGTTATCGCGAAGACTTGAGTTATTTTAGGAATGAGACTTGTTAACTCTTCCGTGGTGAATCCATTAAAACGGAGGTAAGGCATCCTCATCTTCCTCTCTGACAAATAAGGTTTATCACTGGATCTAATGTTAATACAATCATTGTCAAAACAATGTTTTCTGTACGAAATAATATCACAAAAGAGTGTGTCTGAAAACTATTTTTATAAAACCTGTGAATCAAAGACATAAAAAAGAAGACTGTCTTAACAGTCTTCTTAAAACGTCTCCTCAATCATAATCTCCTCAATCGGCAAGCGTAAGGAAGGTTTCGGTGCACGTGCCGCGTAGCCGACGCAAATACACATGACCGGAATATATCGACTTGGAATGTTTAATTCTTGTCTTATCTCTTCCGTTTTGAAGCGAAGAATACTGGTGTCGAGTCCTTTATCCCGGCAGGCAAGCATCAACTGCATAGCCGCTAAGGATGCATTTCGAATCGCTTCCTCTTTACGAAATTCGGGTCCTGCCTCCAGATAGGCCTCTTGGATCGCTTTGATTTGTTCCTCTTTCATTTGTGCGGTACAGTGCCCCTGTCTAAATGCCTGGTTGACTATTTTTTCAGCCTTCGTATGAGCTTGCGTATCCCCTAGTACCAGAAAAGCCACAGAACAGTCAATAATCTGTTGCTGGTCGTAGACAATCGGAAACAATCTTTTTTTTCGATCTTGGTTTTGGATTACCATAAAGCGCCAATGCTGTAGATTCCAAGTCGATGGAGCATAAGTGGCCAAACGTATAAGCTCAGCCAACAGCTCCTCCGATAATCGTATACCACCTTGAAACTTCTGTATGCTCTTTCTTGAGGTGAGGATATTGGGTATCAATAAATGTGAATCCTGTGACGACTTCATATCACTCAATTCCCCTCTATAAGTTGTTTTTCTTTTAAAGGATAATCCGTCGAAACCCACCAACGAGACTGTGAGTAACGAGCAGAATAAATGGGAATGGTTTCTCCCATTGGAGGAGTGGAAAGCACCGCTCCCTTCTCCTTCGCCGCTTGGCTTACGCGTTCAATCGGATCTGTCCAATCATGTAAGGACAAGGTAAAAGCGCCCCAATGGATAGGGATTAGGACTCTTCCCTTAACATCTAGGTGAGCTTGAACCGTTTCTTCCGGCATCATATGGATATTTCTCCATCGCTCGTCATACTGTCCGCATTCCATCATGGTAAGATCAAAGGGACCATACCGTTCCCCGATCTCCTTGAAATGTGGCCCATATCCACTGTCCCCGCTAAAGTAAAGCCTGGCTTGGGGAAACTCGATGACCCACGAGCACCAAAGCGTAGTATTACGGTCCCCTATACTTCGGCCGGAAAAATGGCGAGCTGGTGTGCAGGCCAGCAGGATCCCTTCAAACTCCCATTCCTCCCACCAATCAAGTTCAATAATCTTGGACGGATCAACTCCCCAACGCTCAAGGTGTGCTCCAACTCCGAGAGGAGTAATAAAGGTTCTGACCTTTGGTTTTAGTTTTAAGATTGTGCCATAGTCTAAATGGTCATAGTGATCGTGAGACAAGAGGACTGCATCGATGGGCGGGATATCTTCCACCTCAACCGGAGGTTTTTCACTATATCTCTTCCCTCCAATCGAGGGAAGAGGCGAAGGGGCCATACCGAGCATAGGATCTAGCAATAATCTCTTCCCATTGATCTCTAGTATAAAAGCGGAATGACCCAGCCAAGTGATGGTAGGTTGATGTTTATCCGGGTTAGTTAAGAGAATCGCGGGCTTCTTCATAGGAATCAATTGTTTCGGCCGGCGATTAGGATTTCCTTTTATATAGTCTCTCACTAAACTAACCATTGTTCCCGCGTTCATCTCCATCGGAGTCGGAACCATATTCACGAACTTTCCGTTCGAATAATTCACTGAACGCTTCATCCTCTCCTTAAACCCCCTTCCGCCAAAGGCTGGATAATAGGTCAAAAAGAGATAGCCAGTCAGAATGACCAAGATTACAGTAGTCAGAATAATCATAGGCTTAATACCTCCAGCATTCTTCTTGTTATGAGCTTTTTAAAAGTAGTTGAAGAATTCTTTTTAACTCTTTTACATCTGTATCAGTCAGGCTTCCAAAAAGCTTTTCCGTCAAATTCTCTTTCTGCTTGATCACCTTTGTTAATACCTCTTTTCCCTGATCCGTAATCTCTAGGAAGATCACTCTTCGATCCTGTTCGCTCATGCTTCTTCGAATTAGGCCTTCTTTTACCAGCTTATTGGTTAAACCGGTTATTCCTCCCGTTGTAATTTGCAGTTCTTCTGCAAGGATTGTTGGACGTTGTCGACCTTTCTCCTCTAACAATTGCAATATTAAAACATGAGTAATATATAAATCCGTTTGATTTAGCTGATTCCACTCATACGCCCCCTTCTTCGTTAGGGCCGTGAACATTTGCTGTATATCCTGCAGATCCAATTTTTTATCGTTATTCATATTTATCATGTCCTTCTACCTTATAAGTGATCAGTAAATATCTTAGTACTAAACTATTTACTAGTATACATTATATCGACTTATGATCTAAGATGCAAAGTAATATTAACTGATCCTTCAATCCATACTAAACATTGGACCATCATCTACTTCTAATGGAGGTATGGAAAATGCAAATTCGCGAAGGATTAGTTCCTACCGTATTAGGTACCGTTGTCACAGGAACCGGTTATGCACTGCGTGGAGTCAACCCCGCTCTAGGGGCAGCCGTGATGGGATTTGGACTTGCTCACGTGGTACTCGGGGGTATTGATCTCGTTGAACATCATGCGGAACCTACCGACTTAGACTTTGAAAAGTTATTAAACTTAAAGTAGTTGTGGTCAAAAAGAAAAACACATCTAGCTCTAGATGTGTTTTTCGTCTCCTAAAATTCTGTGGAAGGTAACAGTAAAGATACACTGCTCCAACTACACCTTCTTAAACTCTCTTTGTCCCCATAAAACAGAGCTTCCTGTAATTTGCCTGTAGGTTCTAGCCAATCCACCGATCATGGCTGCTGACCCAATAAAGAGTACGCAAATTTGTGGACTCATAATCGTAAAATCAAAAACACCCTGCCCCAAGATCATTGCTTGCATTCCGCTTAACAAGGGAGTTAATCTGCAGTTCGCCTGAAACAAGACCCGGATCTCTTGCAACAAAGACCACATCATATAAAAGAAGACAAACAATCCAACAACCCCTAGAGTTGTAGCTAATGTAAGAAGGATGTTGTGTGCATGAAATACGCGCAGATAATCGTAGACCGTACGGTCAGCCAAATAAATCCCTAAGAGGCCCCATCCGGTTACAGGTTTTTTCTGAAACATCTCAAACGTACTGAGCCAGATCTCCTGACGGTCACGAATGGATGAAAACAGGATTTCTCCTCTTGGAAACCAATCTGGTTGGTGCAGCATTAAGGCAACAAGGCCTAACAAGAGAAATGTAAGGAAAAGCATTTTTCTCTTATGACCAGAATAATAGGCGAATATCACAAATCCAAGGAAAAGACCAATCACGGCACCTCGAGATTCTGTGATCAGAAGAGTGAAAGCAAAGGCCAACGTACTTATAGCATATACCCATTTCGTGATTCCGATTTTTCTCTGAAAAAAATAATACCCTATTAAAACCATAATAGCATACCATGTTCCTGCGAGATTCGGGTTGTTAAACGTTCCCGATACCCTATAATTTTGGTAATCACCAATGTCTGCAATACTTCGCGTACCTAGCAATAATTTCCACCAAGCCGGTTCATACGTAATGATCCCGA
Organism: Ammoniphilus sp. CFH 90114; assembly: GCF_004123195.1. Lineage (NCBI taxonomy): Bacteria > Bacillati > Bacillota > Bacilli > Caryophanales > Paenibacillaceae > Ammoniphilus > Ammoniphilus sp. CFH 90114. The sequence continues at coordinate 244,624 of NZ_SDLI01000005.1, read as the reverse complement.
TTTTATCTAATAAGGCAATAAAAGCTGACCCCAGAGACAAGAAAAATAACGATAATAATAGTCTTTCAATCACTTCTTCCCTTTGGTATTGATCTTGTAGATATAAACTTAAGAAAAAATACCCCAAGAGGAATAAGGATGAGGTAACATACATTCCCTGATCATTCGCAAACCCAACGAAAACAGACCAGATAAATAGGAGCAGTAACCCATTCGTCCATGGATGACGCAAAGACCAGTTCCCTTTCTTTATGTATAGATAGGTTATAAAGAGAACGGCCAGCACGGCAAAATAAGGCGAGTAAACAATGAGACTTAAAACAATATTCATAATATAAAAAGCACCTTCATCTTATAGTTATTCATAAGAACAACATAAGTCACGAAGCGCTTTCATAGCAATAGCAATAAATGACGAAAAAAAAATATATCTATTTAGTTAATTAGGACTATATCATCTACAAGTTAAAATGAAGTCGAGTGGTATTCAATACATCGATCGCTTCTTTGGCCACTTTCTGTACAATATCTGCGGCACTTTCAATCGATTCAATCATGCCTGCGGACTGCCCGCAGTTGACCCATCCTTCTTGCATCTTGCCTTCAATAGCGGCAATTCTGTTGTTTGAGCCTTTAATATACGGTAACAGCTCTTGAACGGTCGGGCCTGTTTTCTCATATTCCACAACCTTCTCGGCAAAAGGAGATCTGGCTACACGGAACACGTTCCCGATACTGCGAGCCATGACCAAGGTGCTGTCATCCGTTGCATCTACGAGTAGCTTTTTGTAGTTGTCGTGGGCTTGACATTCCCTAGTGGCGACGAAACGAGTGCCCATTTGTATGCCTTCTGCTCCAAGCATCATGGCTGCTGCCATCCCGCGTCCGTTCGCTATACCACCGGCCGCAACAACCGGAATGTTCACAGCTTGAGAAACCTGCGGGATCAGGGCAAATAACGTCAGCTCCAACGGGCTGTTATGTCCTCCCGCTTCAAACCCTTCAGCAATCACAAGGTCGGCACCTAACTGTTCTGCCTTCTTTGCATGTTTAACGGAGGCAATATACACCATGACTTTAAGACCAGCTTCTTGAAATAAGGGAATGAGTGGTTTGGGGTTGCCTGCAGAAATACTTACGGCTTTTAACTGTTGGGCATGGTCCAGAATGGCCTGGATATATGGCTCCTGGTTGGAGTGCTCACTGATGGGCAGGTTGACACCAAACGGCTTATCCGTTAATTTAGCTGCAAGGCGAATTTGTTCCCGAAAGTCCTCCGGAGACCTGCCAGCCGAACCAACCACACCGAATCCTCCCCCATTTGATACCGCTGCTGCCAAAGCCCCGTTACCTACATAAGCTAGACCCCCTTCAATAATCGGATATCGAATGTCTAGTAACTCACAAATACGATTTTTCACTGAAGATCCCCTTCCAGGTATGAATAGATAAATTTTACCATATTTTGAACTTAAAAGGCACTTTAATAGACAATTCAAAAACGGTGGTTAACCCAGCCCACCGTTTTTCATATTTAGACGTAGACGCGGCGTCCTTCCTTATCCCTTGCCCTCCAAGCTTCCATAGAAGCAATCGCGATAAAAGCGGTGAACCCGTGAAGAACAACGTATACCGTAAGAGTATTTAATACATCAAGAGGCAACCCTTCTCGAAAATGTGTATTGATCACTACCAGTAGAGAGGTCATAAGGGCAATATACGTGCTGCTGATAACCTTCTTTCCTTCATTCCATTCTTGATAGATAGGAACGAGAAGGAACAATAAGACGATGACAGCGCCATATACAATGAGGACATTCCAGACCCCTTCACCTCCGAGATAAAATCGGAACAGATACAAGGTTGAGCTCGCCAGGGCTCCCGATATATATCCGCCATATAGAATGGCAATCAGGAGAGGAATGGTTCGAAGATCCAATATATAGCCAGGAATAATATGAAAGGGATTGAGCATACAAAGAACAATAGAGAGAGAGCAAACCACTCCCAATCCCAACTTTCGTACGGAATGTAGTAAATCCTTTGAACATAGAAGAAACAGTAACGGGAACAGAGCAAACAAAATATTTAGTATTAAATTGGCCGTACCTGCCATGGACCTATCATCCTCTCATCTAGCTACGATACGTTTATTTTAAAGGATTTGTCCGCTTGCAGGTGTTAAGCTTTTCGGAAATTTTGTTGACTTTTTTGTGAACTTAATAGCAATCAAAACTTGTGAGATATCTTAGAGATGATCGGTGTCCGAATTCAAATATTGAACACAGCGCCTGGCGCTCATTTCCGGTGCGGTCAAAATAGGAATACGAGTATGGATCTTACCAGCCACATGGGCCATGCTGTATTGAGCAAGTACAATCACATCAACTCTTTTCTCTAATGTTGCTGTCATATCCATAATTCGTTGATCATGCTCCACCTGCTTTCCCTCAAGCAAGAAACGAAAGGCTTCCGTATTGACTAGAGAATGAACTTCAATCTCCGGTTTTCTTCGTTTTAAATAACTGATTAATGCAGCCGGTGTTTCCTCAACCGTAGAGATCAATCCGATCTTTTGGTAGGTTAGGGCGTCATCTAGCATAGCCTCATCTGATCTGAATAATTTCACGTCGTACAAGGGTTGAAGGACATCGGTCACCTCGTTAAAAGCGGAACAAGTGAGTTGAATCCCGTCCACATCTGATTCTAACGCTAAATTAACCAGACGGGAAAAGCGATTGATGATCGAAGGTGTTAACGAACCTTTCTCTTGGATCATCGGAAGTAATCCTGTATCCATAAAATGAAGCCGAGATACCTCTGGAGCTACTTTACGAAAAGCTTGGTCAATAGGGTCAACTGCTGTAGTGGTGGCATGGATAAATGCAATTTTCATCTTTGACTTCCTCTCATACGATATTGTCCGACCGATCGGAGCATTCGTTCACAACCTATGGACTACAACACTTTCAAGCTACCAATAAATTTTCTTGCTTGTGCTTTTTCCATAGGTGGCAAAACTACAACCGTTACGGAGCCTTCAGGAACCTCGGTGCGCCCTCCGTCGCGGATGAAAAGAAAGCCCTCCTCTATCAACTGATGCAGTTGTTTTTCGGCAGCTCCTAGCACAACCTTCTTTTGCCCTATCTTTAACCAAGACTCAAATACATTGTGGTATTGTTCTCTATTAATCAGACAATGTAGAGTCATTATCGTAGCGGCATGAGCCACTTGCGAGGCGATCTTTCCTTTGGACATAGACAGGTCTTCATTAACAACATAGTATTGAACAAGTTCTTGACTAGGGTTCATATAACATCCTTTTGCAAATGACATTTTGCTCCAGCAATGCCTTCGAGGTTTGAGGCCCTCAAATCGGGCCACGCGGTTTTCAGGGCGTCATTCGACACGTTTGACACCCTCAAATCGGGACCACAACATTTTCGGGGTTTCAAAACGCATCTTTGATACCCTCAAACCAGGGCCACGCGATTTTCATGCCTCATTCGACACGTTTGATACCCTCAAATCGTCGCCTCGCCATTTTCGGGGCTTCAAACTCTGCTAACGTTCTCCGCCTTTACTAAACAGATTTTTAAGAGTGAAGTTATCGAGCCCTGTTCCTTATATAAAAGGCAAGGACAAATGGAAGCAGAGGTACCAAACCAAGTAATCTAACCCAATTCTCTGCACCTGCAAAATAAAGCATAGGGAGTAAGAGCGTTATTCCACAAATAACTAGGGCTTGCCAAGACTTCTTAGACAATCCGTAAACGACTGACACGGCTGCAACTATAATTAATGCCCAAAAGATATAACCTATCCAATATCCCATTGGTTCACCTCCCAGCGATATCTAAATTTTAACAGGATAAACCAATCAAGGATAGTCTTTACCAACAGAAAAAGAAGGGCACATAGCCCCCCTCTTTACGACATCCTTATCATTATGATGCAATGGACTGATCCACCTTCTTGCCCACTAGTTTCATCATGACATACCCAACCAAGAAGATTCCCAAAATCACGATGATACCTGGACGAAGCAACAACTCAAAAGGATTGTCTCCTGCCATAATTACCGTTCTCTGAAGCCATCCCTCTAATTGATTTCCTAAGATAAAACCAATCACAAGGGCTGGGATCGAAAAGTGGAATAGCCTCAGCAGGAAACCTATAATCCCAAAAACAACAAGTAACCAAAGATCAAACAGGTTCTGAGAAGTACCGTACGTTCCATACAACATTAAAACCAGTATAAGAGGATACAACCATCTTGTAGGAATCTTTGTGAGCGGTATGGCAATGTAACGGATAATCCATAGTCCAATAATTATTAAAACCAAGTCAGAAAAGATCAAACTAAAGAACAGTCCATAAACCATCGGACCATTGTTTTCGAAGAGCTGAGGGCCGGGATAGATCCCGTGAAGCATGAGGGCTCCCATCACTAACGCGGCCTCCGCATCTCCCGGGATACCAAAACTGAGCATTGGGATCAAATTAGAGCCCGACACGGAATTATTTCCGGCTTCCGCAGCGGCCACGCCTTCGACTGCCCCTTTCCCTAACTTCTCGGGCTGTTTAGCTGTTCTTCTAGCTTCCCGATGCGACAGAAACCCTCCAATACTAGGCCCCAACCCCGGCATCATGCCAATAAAGGAACCTATTGCGCTCGATTGTACAATCGTAGGGAAACAATTTTTGAAATCTTGCCAAGTCATCCGTGAATCTTCTTTCGTCTGAGGAGGAGGCAAATGTCCTTGTTTAGATTGCATTTGTTTCTTATAAACACTGTATAAAATCTCAGATAAAGCTAATAACCCCAGTAAAACAGGAATCACAGGCAAGGACTCTTCAAGCTCATAAATTCCGAAACTATACCGTGGAAGACCCGTTGTGGGATCGGGACCTATAAGAGACAGGCCGATCCCGATTAAGGCTGAAAGAATCCCGCGAATTTTATTGCCAGCGGTAAACGCCCCTACCGTCATTAAAGCGAACATCACGATTAACAACAATTCAGGAGAAGCCAAAAGCAAGGCAATCTGGGCCATGAAGCCGGTTAAGGTTAACAGGAGAATATCCGCAAAAAGCGAGCCGAAAGCAGATGAAATTTGAGCTGTTTGCAGTGCTTTCCCAGCTTTTCCCTGTTGCGCTAACGGATATCCATCCATGACTGTAGCGGCTGCAGAAACGGTTCCCGGTGTCCCCAACAGAATGGCGGAAATCGATCCGCCAGCTAAGGCTCCTTTGTAAAAGCTCATGAGTAAAGTAACGGCTGCCACGGGAGAAAGGGAATACGTGAACGGAATTGCCACGGATATGGCCATCATGGAACTCATCCCTGGAATCGCCCCTAGGACTTGACCAATGATGATCCCTATCGGAATCAGGATGAGATTATCCCATGTGAAAAAATGCTGAAATGCTGCTACAATGAGTTCCACTTCTGAGCCATCCTTTCTTCTCGTCTAATAAAGAAAAGAATCTATGATCGGTTCCCAAAAACCAAGAGGCAAATAAACCTGTAGCGCGTATCGAAAAATAAAATCCGTTACTAAGGGAACTAAAATCGCAGGAACTAATAAATTTACCCAACCTCTGATTCCTGCCATCCAATAGATTAGGGCAATTCCTAACATACTGGAAAAAGAAAAACCAATATACGGTGCAGCCAATAGAATAAAAACAGCCACGAGCACAAATAACAAAAACTCTTTAACCGTCGTATTAGAAGGTTCCTTACTGAACGTTGTTACTCGATTTCTAAATCCTTGAATAAGTAAGGAGATAGATAACAGTCCTATTAAACTTAGGATTGTATAGGGGAAAAATCGTGGAGAAAGGGCTAAACCATTTTCTTCAATCGGAACTTGCGTTGGAGTTAAAAGCATTAAGATGAGCGATATGGCAAGAAGGCCCCCGCCACTCATGACTTCCTTATTCATCCATATTCGATTCACGTGTTTCCCCCCTTACACTCCCAAGTTAAATCTCATGAAACGGGTATACCTTTCGAACTACCTTGCAGTATCTAAAATCAGATAAATTCACACTGCTCCATCCTGGAGCGCTAACCGTGATAATAGAATCCGTAACCTTACCAAAAAAGGCTCGAAAATGATTGCTAGACTTTAATCCTACAATTTTATAGTCTTGAATAAAGATCCCGTGAAGTCTAAAGATTTGATCATCGAACACTTGAGATCTCCATGAACAAACAACAATATCAATGCCATTGGCCTGCAGTCTGGCTGACTTACCTAAATTGACCTTCATCCCCGTCCACATGGGCGAACTTTGGGTATATTGACCATCTGTTAAAGACTTAACGTATACCCTCATTTCAAGAGGGGCTCCATGAACCGGATCAATTTTGCCACCAAGACGCACACTGATCCACTGCCCCACTCCCGCAAGGTGGGCCTGCTCAGCCGTCTCCGGGTCAAAAATCGTTCCAAAACAAGCTGGGGCTACTCCAGACTCTATCATGGCTCGCAGTAGGTGCGTCCCATCACCGGGTGCTCCACCCCCGGGATTGTCAGACGTTTCATTGAGAACCACAGGGAATCCTTTCCCCTTCAGAGCTTCTACGATCCCTGCTTGAGGAGATAAAATGGGTGGAAAAAAATCTTTTCTCACGTTAATTACGTAATCCGCTAGCTTCTCGCCCATTTCTTTTGCCTTTTCCTGATCCCCCAGAGTAATCGTGACAATGGAACATCCAACCTCAGCAATATCGGCATAAGGGAAGCCATGGTAGAAGGAACACTCAATCACGTCTGACATCTCTTCCCATCCACGGCAAATTTCATTAATATCCTTCACCGGAGAAGTGAACGAAGTGCTAAGTGGGATCATCAAGGGTAAGGAAATAAAATGCATCGTTGGCTGAATCTTCTCCTTTACCATCGCCTCGGTCCAACGCATCGCCTTGATCCCTATCTCATACGAATCAATATGTGGATACTCCTTTACCCCAATCAACATATCGGCGTGTTCAACCATCTTTTCCGTCACATTCGCATGAAGGTCCAGAGTAATCACGATAGGAATGCTCTTCCCCAGACACCTACGTAGTTCTTCGAGCAAATCTCCCTCGATATCTTCGGTCTGTTCTGCTACTCCTGCTCCATGCAGATTAAAGCAGATGGCATCGATGTTTCCCGCATCTAGAATCGTTTGGATAAATTCGCGTTTTAATTCTTCATAGGTTTCTCTTTCAATCACACCCGATGGACGTGTAAAAGCGGAAAAGGTAGGGATAACCTGAATCCCTAACCTTTCAGCTTCATCAATCATGCCTCCAAGGTAATCCTTTACGCCATGATGTCTTTCTAAAACAACTTCCCGAAAGTCCCATTCGGACATCTGAAAGTGCTTTTTCGTTGCGAGCACCGTGGAAAACGTATTGGTTTCATGTACAATTTGCCCAATGATAACTCTCACGGCTATGTCCTCTCTTTTCGTCGCTTATTTTTTACCCAGCATAAGTTTTAAGTTATGATCTAAATCCTCAAGATTCTTCTTGAATTCTTCGGCACTCATATAGGAAGGCTCTACTGACATCTTCTTAAATTGATCTTGGACCTCTGGATCTTCTAGAGCTTTCTTGATTGCGTCTTCCCACTTGGAGGTAACATCTTCAGGCGTCCCCTTCGGAAAACCGATCCCAAGGAACGTGCGAATACTTGCATTCTCATATCCTAGCTCTAATAGGGTGGGTACCTCGGGTGCAATCGGCCATCTGGAATTACTAGTGGAAGCGATCAACTTTACATCTTTCGATTCAATTAAAGGATTCGTTCCGGAAGATACAGCAAAAGTGAAGTCCGCACTACCATCAAGGAGAGCCTTCGTTGAATCAGCAGATGAATTAAAAGGAAGTTCATTAAACTCTAGGCCGAATTCACTCTTAAGCCATGTATAGAGAACCGTCGAAACCGTAGCAGGTACTGTGGAAGCATTCAGCTTGCCTGGGTTATCCTTCACATATTGAACAAATTCCTCAAAAGTATTGTAAGGTGCGTCATCTTTAACAATGATGCCATAGAGAAATTCTCCAAATGCCCCTGCCACTACAAAATCATCCAAGGAAACCGGCACTTCCTTAAACAGTGGAGCATGTACCATCTGTCCAGCGGCAATTACTCCCGCACTATAGCCATTAGGGTCAGCTTTTGACAACTGGGTAATTCCTGTAATTCCACCGCCCCCTTCGACATTCTTAACCACAATACTTTTACCAAAATCTTTTTCGATGTTCTTCAGTATTGCCCGATACGATAAATCGGTTCCTCCGCCTGCGCCATACTGAATAATGAATTCAACTGGCTTCGTTGGATAGGAAGGTTCAGCAGCCTTAGGTTGGGATTCACTAGTTGGACTTGCACTATTTCCTGTTGCAGATTGGGTTCCCCCTCCACCACATGCCGTAACAACTAACATCATCCCCACAATGAGACATAGCAATGAACGATACTTCATCAATTCCCCTCCTTGTCATAATTACTACCTTTTAAATGTCTGACCAAAGAAGTTAATTTAAAATAATCTAAATTTTCTTAACTGTCTCTATTATATTTACTTCATCTTTAACTTTCAACCCTTTTATCATGTTTTCTACATTTTTTTCCATTCCACCAATATGTTGTTCCATCGCTTCCATAGCTAGTTGTTCATCTCTACGTTCAAATGCATCAAGAATCCTCATATGGGAACGAAGCACCTTTTCTCTATTCTCATCCGTAGTAATCAACTGCTCTACGGAATGGTCAATGGAATCTAAAATCGTATTCATTAACAAAAGAAGCATGGTATTACCAGAAAACTGAGCAATTAATCGATGGAATTCTCGATTGTTTTGAATCATAAATGCTTTGTCTTTATAACTTTTCTGCAACTGGCAAACATTCTCCTTAATCTGATTAAGCTCATTAGGCGTCATTCTCTTGGCTGCTTTTCCAGCCGTAGTCACCTCCAGAATTTTCCTCACTTCAATCAGCTCCATCATACTCACTTGACCCAATTTATACAGTAAGGTAATAGATGATGCGACCCCATCCAAATTACTCTCCTTTACAAAGCACCCTCCTTGGGCCCCTTGTATCGTTTGTACTACTCCCGAATGTTCCAACATTTTCAAGGCTTCTCTTACCGCTGAGCGACTGCACTGCATTTCTTCTGCAATGATCCGTTCCGGCGGCAATTTGTCTCCCGACTTTAATTTCTGCTGAATGATCATATCCATGATCTGATTAAAAATGGTATCTACTATTCTTTGTGATTTAATAGGACGAAACATGATATCCCTGCCTTTCACAAATATTGATTAAGTTAGATTTTTCTTAATATTTTAACATGCTTTACCAATAAAATAAAAGAAAAATGACACAATTAGCGATTATTCTTAAAGACTACAAGAAATCTGGAAAATTATTGAATTGATTGTCTTAATGAGGAAAATGAGGATTAATAAAAAGAAGGACAGCCTAGGAACTGTCCTTCTTTTTATAGGTAGTTAGAGGATGGGCGGAAGAGGCAAAGTAATTTCTACTGTAGTCCCTTTATTCACTTCACTAGAAACGTTTATTTCACCGTTGTGATCTTCTATTATACTTTTGCAGACCATGAACCCTAAACCCGTTCCTTTTTCTTTTGTTGTATAAAAAGGTTCACCTATCCTAAGGAGAACATTCTGAGGTATTCCGCAACCCTGGTCAATAAAGCGAATAAGCAGCTTGCCGATCTCATCTAATTTTCTGAGTTGAATGGTTAATTGTCCTCCATTCGGCATAGCATCAATGGCGTTCTTAATGACGTTAATAAACACCTGCTTTAATCGATTTTCTTCACACAATAGAATGTAATCATCGGGTTCGTAATCGTTCTTGACCACTACACTGTTCATATTTGCTTGAGCACTTAATAAGGCAATCGATTGTTCTAGGGGTATACAAATATTTTTTTCTTCGAGTTTTATAACCTGTGGTTTAGCAAGCAGCAGTAGTTCATTTAGAATCAATTCAATTCTATTCATTTCACTATCTATAATTTCAAAATAAGACTGATTTTCTGTTTTCTTATCCATGAGTTGAAGGAAGCCCTTAATGGCTGTGATCGGATTGCGAATTTCATGGGCGATACTAGCAGCTAATTCACCCGCTACAGACAGCTTCTCCGAGTCGATCAGAAGTTTTTCCGCTCTTTTCTTTTCTGTTATATCCTTTAAAATAACAACAAGCCATATATTTTTATTCAGATCATTTTTTACTGAGAAAGTGGTAAGTAAGACATCCACCCTACTTCCGTCCTTTTTTATTCGATAGGACTCGCAGCCTCTTATTCCTTTATCAGCTTTAATACTTTGGGTGAAATCGACTACCTCTTGTCTTTTCTCTTTTGGGATAATTGGCATTTCCTTAATCGAGAGCCCTAATAGCTCCTCTGCCCCCCAACCAAAAACGTTTTCAAATGCCGAATTCACTCTTAGTAGCTTTTCTCTTTTATCAAAGATCAGGATGGAATCTATGTTATTTTGAATAAAAGATTCTAATTGAATCATAACAGATTTCTGTTGTGTAATATCTCTAACAATTCCTGCCATGGCATTGATCTTACCTGTATTTTTATCGCGAATAGGAGACATTGTAATACTTACGGTAATATAATCGCCATTTTTCCTTTGCTTGATGGTTTCGAATTGTTTCGTATTATTTCCTTTTAACGTTTCCCTAAGAAGATATTCTGCTTCTTGCATCGAAAAACCAGGTGTAACAGGAAGGCGCTTACCCTTTACCTCGTGTTCCATATAACCAAATATCACTTCAAATGCTTGATTAGCTTGCAGAATCCTTCCAGACAAATCAAATATAGCGATACCTTCCGAACTATGGTTATAGAAGGACTCAAGCCTATGTAATGAATCTTCTGCTTCCTTCCTATCCGAAATATCCCTACAGACCGAAAGAATAAATTTTCCATCCTTAGCATCCAAAGTATGTGTATTGTTTTCAACAGGTATCCGTGTACCGTCTTTACATACGTGAGTAGTTTCAAATGTGGTCGTTTCATTGTTAGATATCTTCTGAAGAATCTCCTGGACTTCCTTGTTTTCATGGATATCGATCTCAAAAGGGGACAGGTTTAGCATTTCATTTTTGGTGTAGCCTAAACGTTCATAGGCAATTCGATTAATTTCTATAAATTTCCCCGATATACCATTTATATCGATTTTAAAATAATATACTGCATCCGTTATATTATTAAATAATTGTTCAAACTTTTTACTGATTGAACTTAAGTTTTGATTTTGTTCTTTGAAAGTCTGCAGTTCTAACTTTAATTTTTCATTTTCTTTTTTTAACAACTCTATTTCACTTTGATCTTTCATCTTTGGATTCAATCGCCCACCTCCTCACCATAGTCACTTGTAAACTAAGTTTAACACTTATACAGAAATTTTAGAAATGTCCTAGCACAAACAAAAAGAGGAGCAGCCATATGGCCACTCCAAATCCTATGCCTTTCTCCTTAACGAATTGGTCCCTGATTCAATTTCGTTAAGGCTTCATTGACTTGAAATATCTTCGCGTTAACGTGTTCAATTCCGAACCCCTTTAGACGCGCCGTATGCATGGTTAAATACTGTTGAGCCGTTTCTTTAGTCTCAAACAGATAAATGCCGCCAGCTTCTTTTGCTTCGCTGTTCTCCGTCCAAATCTTCCAGAGAAGCCCTTCTTCTTCATTAATGCTTCTTGCTAGATCCGAGAAACTATCCGCCATCTCTCTACCAAATGGGCCTTCCATCTTAAAATCGACTTGTAATAAATAAGCCATGTATGATCACTCCTCTCTACTAAATTCTATCAACCGCTGGATAATTTTACAACTTTTCCGAATAGTACCTCTATCAACCGAGTCTATCAATGTGAACATAAATATAAGGGATTCCCTGTCCTGTTATTTAATCAAAAATAAAAAGCAAAGCATTCCTCGCCAGTCTAGCTGTCGGGAAAGCCCTGCTTCTGTTCTCCTAATTATTAATATACTTCTCAAACACGAAGCCAAAGTCAGAGATATGATATTCGCTTCTTTTTGACTCTAACCAATTAAACGTAATTTCATTGATCTTAGCAAATTGAGCGGAAAGATCGGCCTCCGTACGAGTGAGACCCTTGACAATATCCACCGCTGTACTTAAACTTTGGTGTGCATTTTCATGCTTCGCCTTGTTCGTGGCTACGATTAAAGAGATGCGTAATAGAGATTTATATAAATCTTTTAGCTTTTCGATCTGATTTTTGTCCACATCTATGGAAAATGACGATCCTCCAAGTTTAAACTTGATCTCACAATCGAGGTCAATGGTACCTGCTGTCTCCAGGTACACATCTGTGATCGGATTAGCATGGTAGTCATACCTTTTTAACGTACGCTTAGAACTCACTGCGCTGTCCCCGTCAAGGTGAATAAGAGCCATATTGGTAAAGCAATACTCATCCTTCTTAGACTTGATGAGGAAATAGATCTTCTCTTTGTCCTCGTGCATGACATAGTCATCAGAGTCAACCTTATCGTAATCCTTTGGATCAATTACTTTTCCTATATCACTTAACCCCAATGCTTCTGAAGCCAATTTTCTAAACATAAGCCTCTCCCCTTCCGTTAGATCATCGAATAACCCTTTCTAATCTATGACATATTCAATCAAAATTAGAACGATGATATTCTATTATATAGACGGATGTCGAAGCTAAATATTACAAAAAGCCACCGTTATTTCATGTTTTCCGCTACCAACATTAAATCTTCCTTTGATATCTTGCTGTCAGCTTTCGCTTGTATAGTGTAAATTGTTCGAGGTGCTTCTCCTTTGACCCACTCGATAAACTGCGTTCCCTGATCCACCACATAAAAACCTTCTTTACCGGATGGTAGAGAAACCTTTTCTACTTTCGCATCAGGTGAAACAAATAGTCTTTTCGCTCCTGTAAACTGCACCCGAACCGCAATCTCTTCTTGACCATTGGTAAACATTATAGAACTATAGGAAGGTTGGGTCTCATCATAGTTTCCTTCACGTATCAGGATTCTTTGTCCAGTGCGACTTGCTTCTTCTTTCATTTCCTGTTCAAATTTACCCATGTTGTAATACGTATCGATATCAAACTCAGCGACGCCGTAATGGAAGGTAAAGCCGTCAGGCAGGAGCGTGGGCTTCATAAAGGAAGGGAAGTTCTTCCTTTCAAGTCCCTTTTCCCATTGGCCGTAGTCTTGATATTGGACAGGTTTGGTTAGAAGGGTTGTGGTCTGTATCGGGTTCAGCGACAGGTCGTTCACATACACGTGCATCACTTGACCAGCATTCATTTTGTCGCGAAGCTCACGGTGAATCTGTTCCCATTCCCTTGTAATTTCCGGATCTTGTTCTAGTGGATTCATCCCTTCTCGTTTCACGATATATGAATTTTTATCCAGAGTTTCGGCCTCATAGACAATCTCTCCCTTGGAATCTGTAAGTTGCCAAACCCCTGTTGCATAGGTCCCGATCCCCCCCACGATGAGGAGACATAAGGCAAAGATTCCAGCCATCGCAGGCTTCTGAAGAAGAAAGCTTGATTGGCTAGGTTCTTGGTTAATTTTACTCATTACTTCACCCCGAATATTAATTTCGATTTGTGTTAACGGATTGCATTGGCTCTTAATCTCAAGTTCATCCTTGGAAAGTCGCACCTGCCCCATTTTCCAACTCCTCCCCTTCCTGTAACCATACTTTCAACTTGTTTTTTGTTCTTTGGTATTTCTTTTTTACAGCCTCGGTACTGGTGTAACTTAAGATTTCCCGAATTTCTTCGAACGATCGTTCTTCTAGTATCCTCAAGATAATTAAGTTTCGCTCGACAAGAGATAACTGAGATAGAGCCCTTGCCATGGGTTCGCTAAACAGCTGATTCTCCACATATTGCTCTACACTATCTGTCGTGGTGGTCCAGTTCATAATGGAACGAATGCGATCAAAGATCTTCTTCCGCTTTAGCTTATTCGAACATTGATTATAAGCAATCCTATATAGCCAGGCAGAGAATGAAACAGCCGGTCTATATTGCTCCAAATTTTGAAAAGCCCTGATAAAGACATCTTGTGTAAGATCTTCTGCATCTTGTTGATTCCCAAGCAGGCGGAAACAATAACGGTAAATAGGAGACTGAAACTTCACAATAATTTGCGTAAACTTTTCGCTGTCCCCCGTCTGCCTGATCTCTTCAATCAGACTCTCGACTTGTTCATCCAATCCCTTCACCTCCTGTTTGTTTTTTCACTATGTATAACAATTGTACAGCGAAGTAAGGGACACTTAATTAAAAAAACCTTTCTAGCCAGGAGAAAGGTTCATCACTTATAGTTATTCTTTATTTTTCTTGGACATCAATAACGATGCGCCCAAACCATTCTCCTTCAATATACGCATCTAGTTTCCAGATTCCTTTTGAAGGCAGCTTTAAATAGCCTACAGATTCAGCGTAAGAATAGGGCGTCTTGTATATAGCATCATTCGGGACACCCACCACACTTTCAAAAGCCGTGACCGTTTTTCTGCTTTCTTTGCTGGAACCTACAACCTTCACTTTCTTATGAAATAGTTGCTCTGTTTTTTCGGGTGTCCCTCCCCAGAAGTGGAATAATTGTTTATTATTTTCTCCCGCTATAACGATGCCATCAACAATGGCCATTCGCCCATCGTCACCTCTCAGGCCGTAGGGTACTTCTTTTCCCTCAGCTCCTGGCTTCAAGATCGTAAAAGAGGGACTGACTTCCCAGTTCTCACGATCCTCTTGGACTGTTTTTGAGGAACAACCCGCAGCAACCATGATCATGACTAGAAGTAAACAGAGCATGAATCGACTGATCTTCTTCATCCTATCCCTCCGAATGTGCGTCGAATATATGTACATAGACGGGATAGGGATGCTTTCTATTACAACTTGTATCGTATACTATCCATCAGACTTAAACCCGCACTCCTAAGAAAAGCAACATCCATTCCAATTGTAAAGTATTGTATTCCCTGTGTTGACCAATAGGCTGTCTGCTCTTGATTACTAACATGAATCCCAACAGCTACACCACAATTCCTTGCTTTCTTGGCAATGGATCGAATCACCTCTTGTACAGCCGGTGCCTCTACCTGCCCTGGATACCCCAGCGCTTGAGAAAGGTCTAGAGGCCCTATATAGATGATATCAATACCCGGTACTTGTAAAATTTCGTCCAAGTTTTCCAGTCCCTCTTTTGATTCGATTTGTACGAGTACGAGCGTGTTGGACTCTGCTTTTTTCATATGCTCATCAAGACCAATAGCTCCCCAATCATTCGCACGAACCGGTCCGCCAATCCCACGATCTCCACGAGGATTATAACGGATCCCCTTAAGAAGCGCTTGACATTGGACGGCTGTATCTATCCGGGGCAGGATCAGCATGGATACGCCCATATCCATCAGTCGGTAGAGATCTGCGGGATTTTGTGTAGCGGTTCTTACGGCAAGAGGAATCTGCTGCTTATACCCTGCAAGGACCATATGATCCAGAGTGGCCCATTCGATCGAGCTGTGTTCCAAGTCAAGATGAAGCACATCAAATCCCGTATTTCCGAGCACCTCTACGACAATGGGGGAAGGAATTCTAACCCAAGTTCCATAAACGACTTGACCATCCTGTAACTTCTTCTTTAAACTCTCCTCTTTCATTGTCTCTTCCCCATTCTTTACCTTTATAAAATTCAAAATTATCAACTATCACCATCATTATACCATGTTATCGGAACGGCTATAGCAGCCGTCAAAAAAAGTCCTTACTGCATGTTATACGCAACAAGGACTTTTTCATTGGGATCGAACTATGGTGAATACCATTCTCGTTCTTTTATAGACTAGGAGCTTTTAAAGCGGTATTCGATTCTTGCAGTTGAGCTGCAATTTGTTTTTTAAGCATTTCGTACTCCATTGCATTCAGTTTTCCTCGTTGAATCAACATGGTTCGTAAGGTTTCGATTTCAACTTTCTGCTCTAGCATCATTTGTCTAATCATCGCTTCATTCATATGATTCACCTCCCCTTTACAACTTTAAGTATATATGATTTCATTTCACTTTGTGTTACCATTCACAAAGTTGAAACAGGGTTGTCATGAATTAGATGAAAAAGGTTCAATAATTGTCTATTGATCCCTTTTACGAAACAGCTCGGGAAGGAATCCGAATGGAGAATTGCGTTCCTTTCCCTTTTTTACTCGTCACTTTGATCGTTCCATTCATCATCTGCACAATTCGAAAACTCGTCAGCAAGCCTAATCCTGTCCCCTCCCTTTTTGAAGAATAAAACGGGGTACCTAGTTGGTTTACCTCCTGTTGCGTCATTCCTACCCCCTGATCAATGATACTAATAATTACAGTGCCTGCCTCTCGTCTTCCTAACACCTTAAGCGTACCGCCATCCGGCATGGCTTCGATTCCATTTTTAATAATATTTAAGAGGACTTGGCTAAACGTAGCAGGATTTCCTTCGATCATTAAGGACGAGGCAATCTCCAAGGTTATCTTTACATTACGCAAAGAAGCATAGGCGGAGGCAACACTCACCACGTGGCCAACTTCGGCCCCCGCGTCAAAGCACTTTACCTCATCGTTTTGAGGCTTTGCCAAGGTAAGGAAATTATGAATAATGTGCTCCGCTCGATCTAACTCCTCAATCATTAAATGGAAATATTTCTGCTCAGATTCATCTACCTTCTTTTCATTTAATAGCTGCATAAACCCCCTGACAACGGTTAGAGGGTTTCTCACCTCATGCGCTATAGATGCAGCTAAATGACTTAATGCATGCAACTTTTCTGTTCTCTGAATTTCTACTCTCATCTGCTCGTTCTCGCTCAAGCTTTCTATTAAATACATAGCGATCCACATGGCCAAAGCATGAAGGGTGCAAAAACCAACATAAAATAAAATATTTTCCTTTGTAACAGGAATACCCTTCGATCCAAAGAATGAAATCAAGGTACAAATCAGGGCCCATAATAACGCTAGTCCACTTCCGACAAGGTATTTTGTTTTTCTCTTAAGTTGCCTAAATGAAGCTACTAAAATCAAGGCAAAAACAATTACAGGAGGGAAGGAATAGAGTGTTAGAATGTAACCAGGTCCTCCTAAGTAATACCGATAGCTCACCATAATGAAGCTAAGCAATAAGCCGCTTGCATACCCTCCATATAAGATGCCGATTAATAACGGGATCACACGCAAGTCATACTTAAACCCACCTAAAACATTAATAGGGAAGGCCATGCATAGGAGCATCGCTGCAGCGGGTAATGCAACAGCAAGCACTTTTCTGTATTTATACTGTGAACCTATTGAAAAATAAACTAATATAGCTAATACGATAATCAATATATTTAATAAAAGCTGCTCAGTACCGGTCAAGCTTCCCCACTCCATCTCCATACACAAATCTCTTTAATCTAACTATAAATTATAATACTGCTAAAATAAATGCTACATTCTGCTTATGTTGCAATGAAGATAAAGTAATCCAGGAGAGTTCAACTATCTTCTCGGTTACACCCTTTTTACACCTTTGTTGAACCAATGGACGTAACCACATTGATGGCAAGTTAAGATGTTGGCTGACCGGTTTGCAAAATCAAGGTTAAAGAAGCTCAATAAAGCTGTATTCAACTGCGCCTGCCCATGTTCAAACTTATCATATTGGCAATGAACACAAGTGATAGAAATTCCATTGGCTTGATAGGAACCCGCTCCCCCTGCTTCTTTCAGATTCTTGGCAAATAGCCTTAAAAACCTTTTCGCACTACCAGACATACCTAATTCCTCCCTTATCTTTCTTTTCTATGTAATACGATTCCATCTTTAGGAAGTTTCATGTTTGCTTGTCCCGGGGGCACGCAGTTCCCAATCCGTGGTATCCACCCCTGCCAGTTCGGAATATTCTATAGCATCAAGCTCTTTGAGGGAGGACAAATGTCAAAATATCAAGTCGTATGGAGAGGACCTGTTTTCGACGCCACTGGATACGGTAAAGCGAGCAGAGAGTATGTATTAGCATTACATGAGCATGGGGTGGATGTTAAAATTGAAACATGGTCTTGGGGCTATCCAATGTCTGAAAAGAACAAGCTCAAGGGAACAAAATGGCATGAAATGTTGGAAAAGCCTTATGCGAGTCATAAACAAAAGATGCTCATTTACCATTCTCCTCCTTGGAAAATTGATATCGCAGAGGAAAGAAAAAAGTTTGCTCATATCATTCTTAATACGGTATGGGAGACAACGAAGTTACCTGATGCATGGGTTCCCATGATCAATCATTTTGATGCCGTGTTTGTCCCCTCCCGGCATAATGTTGAAGCCATGACTCATAGCGGTGTCACAATCCCTATCGCCCTTGTCCCCCATGGAGCCGATACCCTAAGCTTTCAGCCGCAAAATAAGAAATTCAAATTAGAACAAATCCCAGAAGGAACGTTCAACTTTGTATCTGTATTCGAATTTCACCATCGGAAAAATCCTGAAGCCTTGCTAAAGGCCTATTGGGAGGAATTTACTCTCAAGGACAATGTTGCATTGGTTATCAAGACCTCTTGGGGAAAGAAGAACCGGAAAGCTCTGATTCAGAGAATAGATAAGTATAAGAGAAAACTAGAGTTTGGAAGAGAGACAGCCCCCATGTTCTTAATCTCAAGAGTTCTTCGGGATGAAGAGATAAGCGGTCTCTATAGGCTCGGAAATGTTTTTGTCCTCCCGACAAGAGGAGAAGGCGTAGGGCTTCCCTTTATGGAGGCTCTATCTAATGGTACACCCGTGATCGCTACTCGATGGGGCGGACAAATGGACTTTCTGACGGATCGAAACTCTTTTTTGGTGGATTATGACTTGTGCAGCCCAAAAGCCAGCTTGCATAAAAAAGACATCATATCTCCATACTGGCACGAGCTTTTTGACGGAGAGGGACAATTATGGGCAGAGGCCGATATCAAGGATCTTAGAAAGCAGATGAGAAAGGCATATAATAATCCGTCTCTCTGTAAACGCAAAGGCAAACAAGGAAGGAAGGATATGCTTGAATGGAGCTGGCATAAAGCGGGGATCACATTAAAACAGGCAGTGGAAAGGGTTATAAATGACCATCTTATCTAGCCCTTTTCAGATAAAAGAGGTTATCGTTGAGTGTCATTCCCATTTTGATTAATTTCTGAACCATAAGCTTGCTTTTTTTGCTGCTTCTTAAAACGATGATGCCGTTTACGATTTGGTGTTGAAATAAGCGGTACGACTTATGAGTTTCACTTTCATCAATTGGTTCAGAGCCTCTCTGCAAATCGATTCCGCCATCTAAAGAAATCTGATGCATGAATATAGCTCTGTCTCTTCGTGAACCCAAAACTAAAAATTTTGGTCTCAACCCTTTCCTTTGATACATCCTTTTGATGTGCATAACAGCTATTCTTAATATTCTTCTATGGCTCTCTTTTAAATTTCGATGGTAGGTGGAGTAAGGGTCTTTTCGATATTGGTATAGAATCTTAGGGACAATACCCATGGGTCCTAGCTCACTCATTCGCAAGAGAAGATCATAGTCTTCCCCAATCTGATACTTGGTATCATATCCTCCTGCTCGCAACACGACGCTTTTTTTCATAATGGCCGTTCCGCAGCAAAATGACCATCTAAAAAACCTTCTGTCATAAATTTGTGTTTGGTTTAGGACCAATGATTTCTTTCTTTTCTTTTTTAAGATTTTATTACCTACCTTATCGGGAGCAGCTCGAATATTTTCAATCAGGGTCCCCGCTGCAACTATCTCAGGTTGAGCTTGAATATAATTCATTTGTTCTTTAATTCTATTTGGATAACTTATATCATCATCGTCCTGGAGAACGATCCATTCTCCTTGTGCTCTAGCAATGGCAAAATTTCGCGCGTAAGAGACACCGTGGTTTTTTTCAAGATGATACACTTTTACCCTCGGATCTGTTAATTTATCTAATATCTCCTTTGTCCGATCCTTTGAGCCATCATTGACGATAATGAATTCAAAGTGATTGTAGGTTTGTCTTAATATACTATGAATGGATTCCTCTAGATAGGTTTCTCCGTTAAAGGTAGCCATCACCACAGAAACTTTTACTTTCATCTGTATTTTTTACCCCCTCTCGAATAGCCTATTCATTTCTTTTCTAATATTTTGAACAATAGAATCCCAAGAATAGTTTTGATTAATGTATTTTTGTCCACTTGCTGCCACTTTCTTTAACTGCTTGAAATCTCGAGTAAAATCATTGATTATGTCTGCGAAATCATCCTTTTCAGCTCTAATATAATGCTTCCGATTAACAAGATCCAATCCTCTCGCACCATACTGTGTAGAGAACAAAGGAAGTCCCGCTGATAAAAATTCAAGAGTTTTCAGGTTTACCCCTGCACCAGAAACAATAGGATTAATGGCGATATCTGCATTCCAAAAGTGCTTTATTTTTTCCATGTTATCGATGCGACCCAGTAATTTTAGATTCGATTTCCTAATACTTCGAAATGGTTCGCAACAGCCCCCCGCAATGATGAATTCAATATCAGGACACCGATCTAAAAGATGGCTGATGATGAAATCCACCGCTTCGATATTAGGTAGATAATTGGCTCCAATGAAAATGGCCTTTATCTTTTCAGAACCTTGCTTTTTATCCCTTTTCTTGATCCATTCTTCTGGATTGATGCCATTTGGTGCTAACTTTACTTTCTGAGGGTCCAAGTGATATAGATCTATTAAACTCTTCCTTTCCTTTTGACAGGTAGCAAATACTAAATGAGACTTTTCTGCCAGTTCTTTCTCTAATTTAAATAGATGCGGAAGATATCTTCGTGTCTTTTTACCCTTCCAAATCTGTTTAGCCAACAAATAGTCATGATTATGACTATTGTATATTCTTGGCTTTTCATCAGATCCCAAATAGGCATCAAATGCAAAAACGTAAGGGGATTCATAGATGATCAGATCGCTTTCTTTATACAATGTATCATAGTAGCTTTTAAAGGTAGTGTTGTATTGCCAAAGGCTGAGCTGTCTAATCAATGCGAATTCATAACCGTATTTTTCAAGGCCTATTCTTTTTACAATATGTCTTGGAATAGGATCTTTTCGAACCCTATATTCCCTGAATGTGGAGGAAAAATGGATTTTCTCTTCTCGTCTGCCTGATGATTGGGATAAAAGAGTGATGTCAAAATACTGACTAAGCTTGTTGTAGATATGGAAATATCTAAGTTGCCCGCCGGTTACAGGTGGATAAGATGTCGGAAATTGATTAAGCACCAAGATCTTACGCAAAACATCACGCCTCCTTAACCATTCGTTTTATGATCTGGACTTGGCCGTAAGCTTTGAAAGACTTCTAATGTTTTCCGCCTTCTATTGAATGATTTTTCCTACGCCGCCAAACTTATCCCTTGATAGATCCAATAAATTAATTCCATAATTATTTATATGTGAAGATTGCATTAAAGGAAGCTAGGAGTAACACTATTTTGCTGTTTTTAATAAACTTATAGAGTTAGAAGATACTTGTTTCCTGTCCTTATGCTTTAATCACTTCAGCTACTCTCTGAATCTGAGTCTTTTTATCTAGTCTTGCTTGAATAGCTTGATTGACGGTCACTGCCATAAAACGGATCGACCCGTTGGGTCTAAGGCGGGTAATCAGATCATGGTCAGGGCTGATGACCGTCCCGATGGTCATAAAGCCCCCTCCCGTGGTTGCGTAGTTTAAGAAGACAATCACTTCCTCATCGTTAGGCAATACAATCCCCCCTAGAGGATAGGCTGTATCTACCACATTGGAAAACCCGCTCCCTGTACCAAAAGGGGTTTTGTCATTACGAAACTTAATAGAAGGACCCTTGCATCTGTAGGACACTCGCGCTTATCCATCCAAACCATAGTGAAACCAAAGGTAAAAACTCTTGGCCCCCTAAGCAAGAGGTTCAAGAGTTTTTGTTAAATTTAATGAGCGGCATTCCAATATTTCAATGTTCTTTTGTATAAGGTTTCCCGATATTGCTTGGTGGAATTAGGCAATATTTCCCCCGTCTGATCATCCAAGATGACCCCATAGCGACGGATCAAATCCAATCGGTCAATCATTCCCTGATTATAGAGATCCTGGACTTCCTCAATGCTTGCCGTTAGCCAATCTTTTCTATTCAGTTTGATGTATTCTCTTTCAACTTGCGTGGCCTCGTGATCAATTTCATACAGGTCTATTTCCTTATCAATTTCACGAATCACGACACCATAATCTTTTTTGGCTCTATCGATGGACACGTATCCATCGATCACATCTTCGAGTACTTCATTTACCTCTCTCTTCAACGGATCTCCTAAACCGCCTCCGCCTGCAGAGGGACGAACAAAAGAATCACCCTGCTGGACTTGTACATTAGAGAAAATGGATCCTAAAAACCGCTCGTTCTCTTTACCGCGATTCAGCCAAGCCCCGTGTGGATAAGACGGAAGCCCCCCAAATATTCCCCAAGTAACAGATCGGGATCGATCACAACAATAAGACATGACCGTCCGATCAATTTTAGTGAGCAATCCTCCTTTTTCAACACCGCATCCTCCCCGATACTGACCGGGCCCACCGGAATCCGTAATTATCGAATGATGGGTCGTTATAACTGGTGATAGTCTTTCTTGTCCTTCGCAAGGCTGAATGCTTAATCCCACACCAAATACGGGGGATAAGGCATTGGCCCCATCTCTCTCATTGCGGCCTCCATGGCCGCCGGCCATCCAGTCATACCACATAAAGTAATTGTCATAACTGTCGCGCTTATCCCACCCTCCAATTAATAAGTATTCCAGGTTAAAAGAGCAGGCAAGGGCTCGTTCCGGCATGATTTGGGACCATAATTCGAAAATCGCGTTCATGATCTTCTCATAAGCCCCAGAGCAGAATCCGGTAACCGCTACCGGCCATGGGGCATTGACGACCGAGTTCTCTGGCAAATGGACATCAAGAACACGATAAAACCCTGAGTTT
This sequence comes from Ammoniphilus sp. CFH 90114, assembly GCF_004123195.1. Classification (NCBI taxonomy): domain Bacteria; kingdom Bacillati; phylum Bacillota; class Bacilli; order Caryophanales; family Paenibacillaceae; genus Ammoniphilus; species Ammoniphilus sp. CFH 90114. The sequence goes on along the minus strand of NZ_SDLI01000005.1, from coordinate 221,507 downwards.
AAAGGGATTTCTGGGAAAAAGGTTTTGGTTCCTGCTACAACCGCTGAGAATGACGCTCCAAATCCCGCATTCAAAAAACAACCAATATACTGATGTGAGCCGCTTAAGTCATAGCGAATCTTATCATCGGTAATTTCCATTTTCACCCTAATTGGAATTAGAGCATCTCCCAATTGCGGGTCCATATCAATATAGTCTACAGTCTCCCATGTTCCATTAGGTAGCCCAGTTATTTTCGATGTCGCTAACCTCTCCACATAATCCTGCACCTCATCAAAAGCGGTAAGGACGGTTTCCTTGCCGTATTTTCGGATTAATTCCAAAAGCTGCTTTTCTCCGACTCTTGTTGCCTCCGCCTGAGCACGCAAATCTCCTAGTCTCTCTTCCGGAAGACGCATATTGGCGACCAATAGATTGGCTACGTCGGCCAAATAGACCCCTTTACTGATCAATCGGACTGGCGGGATTCGAGTTCCTTCCCCGTAATGCTCAAGGGCTTTTACATCAAAGGAACCCGGAACCGATCCGCCTACATCCGCCCAATGTCCGGTGGACTGCATGAAGGAGATCAGTTCACCTTCAAAAAATACAGGACGAATGATTCCTATATCACAGAAATGAGTGCCTCCACGGTAAGGGTCATTAATCAGGAACACATCACCAGGATGAATATCATCACCAAAATCCTCAATGATGGCCTTGGCTTTCAAATGCAACGTTCCGACATGTACGGATATATCTTGCGTACCTTGCATGACCGTATTCCCTTTGGCATCACAAAGGGCGGAGCTAAAATCACGGTTATAAATAACAAAAGAATAACAAGTCCTTAGAATCTGTTCAGAAATTTGATCTACTAAGTTTACAAATGCATTCTTCAACACTTCAAACGTAACCGGGTCAAGCTTACTTTGAAATCCTTTTGTCTTTCCATCTAGTAACCTGCTCATTCTACAACTCCTCCTTCTTTTCATATGTCATAATCATGTTCTTATATTCATCAACCTTTACGTGAAAACCAGGAGGGATGACTGTGGTAGAATCCATCTGCTCTGCAATAGCAGGACCGGTAAATTCCGACAGAGTTGGAATGCTATCTCTAGCATATATAGGAGTCTTCACCATTCCTCCGGCTTCCTCAAAATAAACATCGCGATATTCCACTAATGCCTCTTCTAATGTCCCTACAGGTTCGTATTTAGGTAAGGCCGGCTTGGGAACCGTACCAACAGCAGCGACCCGAAGACCATGAATTTCCACAACTTGACTACGGTCAGAATAAGCAAATTCTCTCTGATGTTCTTGGTGGAATCGATCTAGTGCTTCTTCCAAGGAATGAACAGGGCGACTTAAAGGCACTTCGAGGGAACGCCATTGTCCCATATAGCGCATGTCCAAGTAGCGAATCAGATTCATATCCTGATCCTCTATTCCTTCTGCTTGTAATAGTTTAATAGCTTCCTTTTCCAGAGCCATAAACTCCTTTTCAAGCTCATCACTCGTCACATCCGCCGCTCTGACATGATACGTCTTGGATAGATCATGCCGCACATCGACCAATAAACATCCCATAGCGGAAGTGATTCCCGGGAACGGAGGAACAATGACGGTCGGAATCTCCATTTCTTTGGCTAAGTGGGCTCCATGAAGGGCTCCTGCGCCTCCGAATACGACCAAGGCAAAATCCCTAGGATCATATCCTCGACGAACCGATATCAGGCGAAGAGCGTCACACATATTGGCATTCGCCACCTTCACAATCGAATTGGCAGCCTCATAGTCGGAAAGATTAAAGTAATTTCCTATCTTTTCTTGAATGACTTGAGCGGAAGCTTCCTTGTTCAAGGTCATTTTTCCGCTTAACAGCTTCGTATTGAGTCTACCTAGCAATACGTTGGCATCCGTATTCGTCGGTTCGACCCCACCTTTCATATAGCAAGCCGGGCCCGGATCCGCTCCCGCACTTTGCGGACCATTTCTTAATGAACCCCCATTGTCTATCCAGGCTAAGCTTCCTCCACCTGCGCCAATGGTCAAGATTTCGATGCTCGGAAAACCAATAGGATAGCCATATTCGATATACCATTCCTTAGTGATTCGTAAATCCCCATTGTACATCAGGGAAATATCTGTACTCGTTCCCCCCATGTCAAGCCCAATAGCATTGTTGAATCCACACAACTTGGCAATGTAAGATCCTGCAATAGCACCCGCGGCGATTCCGGAGCTCGCTATTCTCGCCCCGTATTTCGAAACCGTCTCAGATGTCATCACTCCCCCGCCGGAATGCAGAAGGAGAACATCTCCCTTATACCCTTTTTCTCTCATTTCCAGCGTGAGGTTTTGAATGTAATGGGTTAAAAGGGGACCAAGCACCGCGTTCACAATTGTTGTACTCATTCGTTCATGCTCAAAAATTTCCGGAAGCGTTTCACTTGAAGTACAAATATACACATCTGGAAGTTCTTCCTGCAGAATTTGCTTCATCCTCAGTTCGTTGATGCCATTGTTATAGGCATTGATAAAACATATAGCTACGGATTCAACTCCTCTTTTTTTCAATATACGTGCTAGGTCCCTTGCTTCTAATTCATTTAAAGGAGTGATCAATTCCCCTTGGTAATCAACCCTTTCTTCCACTTCAAATCGATTCCGTCTTTTTATGTAAGGTGGAGCTACATCCTCATATGCATCCCAGAGTTCCAATTTAGTTCCACGGCGAATTTCTGGCACATCTCGGAAACCTTTCGTTGTGATAAGAACGGTGTTGGGTAAATTACGAGTAATCAAGGCATTTAACCCAACCGTCGTCCCGTGTGAAAATAAATGAATATCTTCCGCCGACACATTAGATTGTGTAATCCCAGTCATGATTCCTTCCGCTGGATTGTGAGGGGTGGAAGATACCTTCGTTACCGATATTTCTTTCGTTTCTTCATTAAAGATAAAAACGTCCGTAAATGTTCCACCTACGTCTACCGCCAATTGATATTTACTCATGTTATTCCTCCTTAGAATGATGGGGTCCTAAATGCCTCCACAAAGCTAATTTTCTCTCTAATTTAAATAAAGCAAATTGTATGCCAATTCATGGGTAGGACAACACCGCGATGAATTTCTAAAAACCACCCCAAACTGTATCAAATCTGAAATCACAGGTTTCAAAATTGAAACCTGTGTGGTCAGCTGCAGGAAGCTAGACAACAACAGGCTTCAGGCAAGCTTCATCTCATTAAATATTCAGTATAGATCCAAATTTCAGATTATATTAGTTTCATTATTGAAATCATTCTAATGATCCTCTTTGCGTAGATGATCTACTCCATCATCTCCTTATCATTGCCTTAGTGCATCTTGAAATCTTTCAAAAATGAAAACCATTATTGCAGAATTGAAGGATGATCTGCAGAATACTGATTTATTCTCCCACCAACTGAAAGATAAACCCTTGTTCCTAGTGTTGAAGTCTGACTTTTTAGAATTGGCACTATACTTGCATTAGATATTTGTGATTGGCTATTTTTAAACAAAGGAGGGAAGTTCTTTTTTAGAAAAACCGAGGGTTAGGTTTACTAAAAAATGAAAAGGAGTTGATCCAATTGGCAGAAATTATGGTTCCCAAAGAATCACCTCATGATTCTCGAAATGAAGTAAAAGAAGATTATGCATTAGAAAAGGTCCCCTCCCATTACCGTACGATGGGCTGGTGGAGCATTACAAACGTAGCACTAGGTGTAGCTACAGCCATGGTGTTTATGCAAATGGGAAGTCTTATGGCGATCTCTTTTGGTGCCGTGAATGCTTTATTAGCTGAAATTTATGCTACCGTCATGGCTGGACTGCTAGGGTTGGTCATCGCCTTTTACTCAGCTAAAACTGGACTCAACACGAACCTGATGGCTCGCGGTGGAGGCTTCGGCTATATTGGTGCTTCGATCACTTCCTTTATCTACGCCATCAATTTTATTATGTATTGCGCAATAGAAGGCGCGATTATGGCTAGTGCCGTTCACGAATACTTGCAGGTCGTCCCGATGTGGGCTTTAATGGTGTTTTTTGGATTAGTCGTTATTCCTTTCAACTGGTTCGGCATGAAGCAATTGGATAAATTACAGAAATGGTCTCTTCCTATATTTATCATCCTGTTAGGAGCAGGGATTGTCGCTGCTGCCAATATGGAATCTGTTCACCAAGGCTCCATCTGGAGTTTCCTTCCGGAAGGGATGCAAGTGGGTGGAACCGCTTTATTAACCTGCTTTGGAATCATGAATGGGCTTATTGGAATCATGGCGCTGCTGATTTCTGATTATGCGCGGTTCATTCGCAAAGATGAATTTAAAATTGGTGTGTTCATGGTAGGATTTATCCCCCAATTGGTTTGTTTCTTTATCATGGGGTTGATTGGAATCTGGTTTGGCGTGAGAATGGGAGAGGAAAATCCAGGCGTGTACTTTGTTCACATCATTGGTATTGGCGGAGCCTTATTTACGATTTTGACCCAACTGCGCATTAACATTACAAATCTTTACAGTGGTTCTCTTTCCTTATCTAATTTTTTCGAGAATGTATTTAAGTTCAAGCCTGGAAGAACCTTCTGGGTGGCGTTTACAGCTATCGCGGCCATCGCTGCCATGTTAGCCGGAGCATTGGATCATCTAGGTCCACTATTAAGCTTCCAAGGCGTCTTCTTATTCGCTTGGGCTGCCATCCTTGTTGCAGATGCCCTTGTCGTTAAACGGACGATGAAGATCGGTCCTTTGTATTTCGAACATAGGGTAGAAAATCTGTACGCATGGAACCCTGTCGGCGTCATCTCCCTGCTCCTATCGAGTGTTATTGGGTCGCTCGCCGTGTTCGGTTACATGGGTGCAACCCTTCAGAATATTGCAGCTCTGTTTGCGGCGGTGATCGCCTTTATTCTCACAATCGTCCTAGCCGTTGCAACAAAAGGCAAGTATTATGTAAAGAAAATAGATGACACTATCCCTCCTGATGAACGAGTAGCCTAATACGGCTAAGGGCTTCCTGGTCAGGATAAACCAGGAAGCCCTATCTTTCTATAAACCACCCTACTTGCAAATAAATATACCTAACTTGCAAAAAAACAAGGATATCGTATTTAAGGAAATGCCCTTAACCGAATGCGATAATAGGTCTGAACGATGATCGACAAGGCAAACAATACGGCGGAAATAGCAAAAAACACATAATAAAAAGCCTGATATTTTAAGTAATCGTATACCTTGTATTCCCATTCCACGTACCATGTATCTTTTCCCACTATACCTTGTCGAATCAAACCACTTTCCCCGATGCCTTCTTGCCCATGAACAAATACTTTTTCGCTTAGTTTGCTGCCGTTTTGTTCACTATTTTTAATAACCGCAAAATAACTAATGTTATCGAACCACCGAGCGTTACGCTCCATCATTTCCTGCATGGCTAACGCGTCTTCCTTTGTAAATTTCCCTTTACTATCATAAGATTCTACAAGGTTCGTCATGAGAGCTAAGGTTTCCGAGTATTTGCTATCCTTCATATGAAGACTAATGAAAACCACTAGACCTAAGACTAAAAAAGCAATCGCGGATAACCATAACCCTTTAATAAATTTCTTTTGGGATTGGAACATGGCTAAAACCCCTCTTGTCATTTGTTTTTCATCTCCAAAACGCTCTATGGCAATTGAAATCGCCTCTTCTTCGGTTCTACCTTCTGCCTTCAGCTCAGCCACAGCTTCTAACAAGTGGCTTCTCATTTCTTCTTTTAACTCTTTCGCTTCCTCCCCGCTAATGGGGGCATAAATCGAATTTACGAATTTATCGATTTGCTTCATTAGATTTTTCCTCCTAAAAACGAATCCATGATTTTTTTTATAAACTCCCATTCTCTTCGCTTTTGTTCGAAGCTTTCCTCACCAATTGAAGTTAATTTGTAATATTTCCTTCTTCCTCCTGGTCCTTGATCGTCACCCCAATAAGATTCAATCCAGTTGTTTTTCTCTAATCGCTTAAGGGATAGATAAAGCGTTCCTTCTTTTAGCTCGAATTGATCTTCGCTTTTTTCTCGTACATACTTAGCTAATTCATACCCATACATGTCCCTGCGACGTAATAGAGAAAGGATTAACGTATCGATATGACCCTTTAAAACTTCTTTATTGATATCCAATATCTGATCACCACCTTATCAAGTACCTTATAATACAAGGTATTGTTGAGCTAACATCAGTTTAAAACAAAGTACCCTATAATGCAAGGTATTGTTTTTGTTCAAAAAAAGAGGCTAACCCTACCAGGCGGTTTTACCAACCTATAAGGATTGCCTCTCCGTTTAGCGTATCGGCTCATGCAGTGATCGGAACTCGTCCTCGAGAATAGCCATCGTAATCATATCATGATATTTCCCATCTAAGTACAAGGCATCTCGCTGTAACCCTTCTTTTGTAAAACCTATTTTCTCGTAAACATGGATTGCTCGTGGATTGAAAGTATACACGCCTAAATGGATACGATGCAACTTCAATGTGTTAAAACCGTAACGGAGCATTTCAATCATCGCTACCGTACCGTAGCCTTTACCGCGATGCTCAGCACCTTGAATTCCAATGCGAATATTTGCGCTCCGGTTGATTGAATCGATTTCGTTTAGCACGACCTCGCCCAATAGTTCGTTCGTTTCTTTCAATATAATCATAAAATCAGTTCGACCACAATGCACGATACTAATCTTACTTATCCAAGCGGCAATTTCATCGCGGGTGAATACTCTTTGCGAACCCGTTAAAATATTCATCTCAGGATCTTGTATAAAAGTAAAGTATTCATCCAGATCCGATTCCCTCGCATATCTCAAATATATATCACTACCCTCGATTTGAATCTCTGTCATGTGACCCTCCATACAATTAATAGTCCCTATTATATCATAATGAACCAAAGGAACTGTTAATTAAAAGACTAGGTTCTACCATGGATGGTCAAATAAGAATGAGAATTTATGTTAGAATAAAAATATATGAACAGAAAATTAGTTAAACAGGAGGATATTGTGAAAAAAATTTTATTTCTCATTCTTTGTTTTCTTCTAGTTCCTACTCTATCCTTTGCAGAAGGTGGTGAAGGCATTCAATTTGCAGATTCCAATCTCGAGCAAGCAGTTCGGGAAGCCATTCAGAAACCAAGTGGAATCATCACCCCTAATGATGTCGCAGGGTTGCAATCTCTTGACGCTAGTAATAAGAAAATTAAAAGTTTAGATGGAATACAATCACTAAGGCAATTGTTGAGCCTTAATTTAAATGGCAACGAAATTTCAGATGTCTCACCATTACTCGAACTTGACCGCTTGCAGGCATTATTTCTGGCTGACAATAAGGTGCGAGATTTATCTTTTATCAATACCATGTCTTTAAAGCGCGTTGATCTAACTGGAAATGGGATTGTCACGATTCCCGAGCTCAATAGCCCAACCCTTACAAGTCTTATTATACAGAACAACAAAATAACTAGTTTAGACTTTGTATCAGGTCTTCCAGAACTAACAGAATTAAATGTTTCAGATAATCAAATAAGGGACTTAACTCCCTTAAAAAAACTTACTAATCTGCGCCTATTTTTGGCAGGGTTTAATCAAATACAAGATTTGACACCCATTCAGGATTTACCAATCCGTTCTTTTTCACTACATCATAATCAAATTACCAGCATTGAACCCATACGTCATATGAAGCACCTGCATGAGTTTGAAGAAATTAAATTACATGATTTAAGTTTTAACCCGATTCGAGATATTAGCCCTTTAGAAACGCAGACGCAAATAGAAAAGATAAACTTATCCGGTCTACCGATTACAGATTTATCTCCTTTAAGTAAGTTAGTCAATCTGCGCAAACTCGAATTAGATCGTACAGGTACAATCACAGACATTTCTCCTTTAGTTCACTTGCAAAAATTGGAATACTTAAACCTAGGAAATAATCTCATTAAAAATATGAATCTATTAAACGAACTTCCTCAACTAAAGGAGTTAATCATTTGGGATGAACATTACGGTCGACCTTTTAATATCCATATGTTTGAGCAATTTAGAAATAAATTAGAAGAGATTCAGCGTGGAATTATTCGTGATGACATGTCAGAATTGGAAAAAGAATTTGCTATCTTTCAATACATAGTAAAAAACACTTCCTATTCCCTACACCATAGAACGGCGTATGATGCTTTAATGAACGGTGTTGCCAATTGTGATGGGTATGCTACGTCCGTTCAAATCCTTTTAGATCTACAGGGCATCGAAAACGAAATAGCTGCGGGGATAGCGGCAAACGGAATTGCTCATGGCTGGAATTTAGTGAAAATTGATGGCCAATATTACCACTTAGACGCAACTTATAGTGATCGAAATATTAACTTCGAGACCAGCTTTTCTTACTTCAATGTAACGGACAAACAAATTCAACAAGACCGAGAGTATTTTAAAACTCGTTATCATGAGGATGCGACAAGCGAGCGTTTCAAGGATCTGCACTCGATTACAGTCGGTGTCATGAAAGGAGAATGGATTTACATTGACCTGGGTGATGAGAAGATAAAATATGATGGGACACAGAAACAAAGTGTTCAAGGAGAGATGCCTATTGATATTCTTCTAAACGGCTATCCTCAACATTACGATCAAACACCGGTCATGATGAACAACCGAACCTTGGTACCTCTTCGAGGCTTATTCGAAGCTTTGGGTGCAGTAGTAGAATGGGATCCAACGACAAATACGGCGAAAGCAACTAAAGACTCAGATGTCATTTCCATAACCATTGGTAGTCGACAAGCTAGCCACAATGGCAAAGACGTCATATTGGATCAAGAAGCGAAAATGATAAATGGCCGAACTATGGTCCCATTAAGATTTGTAAGTGAGAGCTTACGTGCAACTGTAAACTGGAATGGTGAAAGTAAGACCATTAGCATAGACACGAAATAAAATATATAAAAAATGATAAGAAGGGTTTCTTCCAAAACAATGGGAAGAGACCCTTCTTGAGTTGCAAACATCTCATAAACCCATCAATACATCTTCCATCTCTTCTACCGTTAAAGGCTTATTAAAATAATAGCCTTGCGCTTCTGGGCATCTCTGCTTCACAAGGAATAATAGCTGTTCTTGCGTTTCAACCCCTTCGGCAATTACATTCAAATCCAGACTAAAGGCCATCGCCATAATGGCTTTTACGATGGCGGCGTCATCGCGGTCAGTGTGGATGTCTCTGACAAAGGATTGATCGATTTTCAGCGTATCAATGGGAAATTTCTTAAGATAATTCAAGGAGGAATAGCCTGTCCCGAAGTCATCTATTGAAATTTTTAGTCCGAGTGCTTTTAACTCTTGAAGCGTTTGGATGGTTAAATGCACATTGTTCATACTAATATTTTCTGTTATTTCTAGCTCTAAATATTGTGGCTCTAATCCCGTAACTTTCAAAATACCGCAAATCGTATCGACTAAGTCTGGTTCTTTGAATTGTCTTCCGGATAGATTCACGGATACTTTCAGAGGAGGGTAGCCCTTGTCTTGCCAAGCCTTGGTCTGAGCACAAGCGGTCTGTATGATCCATTTTCCAATTGAAACAATCAACCCGGTTTCCTCAGCTAGCGGAATGAATTTGGTGGGAGAAATTACGCCCAGCTGTGGATGCTGCCAACGGATCAAGGCCTCCACACCGATGATTTTTTGGGAATTGATATGAATCAACGGTTGATAGTGAAGCACAAATTCTTTTTTCTCCAATGCTTTTCTAAGCTCATTTTCTAATGTAAGTCGTTCTAAAACCTGTTGATCGAGTTTCGATGAATAAAATTGGTAGTTGTTTTTACCGAGATCTTTAGCATGATACATTGCTGTGTCCGCATTCTTCAAGAGATTTTCTACATTATCGCCATCTTCAGGGAACATGCCAATTCCAATGCTTGGGGTCACAAGAATCTCATGACCATTAAGAACCATGGGCTGAGAGATCATGTCAATGATTCTTCCAGCTACAGTCGCTGCACCAGTCGAACTTGTATTCGCGAGAAGAATGGTAAATTCATCTCCTCCTTGACGAGATACGGTATCCCCTTCTCGAATACAGGTGAGCAATCGTTTAGAGACCTCCTGTAGCAATTGATCTCCAGCGGTGTGTCCAAGGGAATCATTGATGATCTTGAAGCGATCTAGGTCAAGGAACAGAACGGCGATCGGTTTTTTCGTTCTTTTGGCTTGGTTTATGGCTTGCGTCAACCGATCATAGAACAGAGTCCGATTCGGCAAATCGGTTAAGGAATCAAAGTAGGCCATCTTCTTAATCATTAGTTCCGCTTGCTTACGCTTGGTAATATCGGCAAAAAGAGCAACTCCACCACGTATATCCCCTTGTTTATCATATAAGAGCGTAATGGACAGGCTTAAATCAATAGTCGATCCATCTTTCCTCGCTCTCCTGATTTCTACATCGGTCAAAGCATTTCCTTGCAGCAAAAGCCCCAATAGATTGCTAAATTCATCCGCATTCGTATCTTCAGAAAACAGCGGGTTCGGTTTATTTAGCACTTCTTCTTCCCGCCAACCCAGCAACTTCTCGGCAGCCGGATTCCACATGTTCACATGACCATCATGATCAAAAGACACAATTGCTAAAGGAGACGATTTAATAAGAGCTTGGAGAGTTTCGGTCGTTTCCCACAGTTCCTTCTCGCCGACTTCCAATATATAACTACCATTATCTTTTATCATCCTACAATCCCTTTTGGAGCCTCAATCTTCCTTTTTACCTTTAGAACTTCTTCAATCTCCCTCAAAGGTAAAGGCTTGGAAAAATAGTATCCTTGCATCACATCACAGTCATGTTTACGAAGAAAGGCAAACTGTTCCTCGGTTTCAATCCCCTCCGCAATCACTTGCAAATCTAGTATTTGAGCAAGTTGAAGAATTGCGATGACGATTTCTCTTTCACTAGGACTAGATTCGATTTCCCGAATAAAAGACTGATCAATTTTCAAGATATCAACAGGAAACTTCTTCAAATAGCCAAGGGATGAATACCCTTTTCCAAAATCATCAATCATAATTTTAATCCCCATGTTCTTCAATTGTTGAAGGGTCGCCAGGATTTCATCCGTATTTTCCATCATATCCGTTTCTGTTAACTCTAGTTTTAGGTATTGGGGCTCTAAACCCGTTTCGTTAAGAACATCAGATACAAGTTGAACTAAATTGCTCTGTTTGAATTGCTTAGTAGATAGAATGACCGATACGGATATTGGAGGATATCCTGCATCTTGCCATGCCTTGTTCTGCACGCAAGCGGTATAGAGCACCCAAATCCCCAATGGTATAATATGTCCGATTTCTTCAGATAAAGGGATAAAATCCGCAGGAGGAACTAGTCCTAAGTCCGGGTGGTTCCATCGCACTAGCGCTTCTACACCCGTAATCTCCAAAGTCTTGCTGTCATATTGAGGCTGGTAATAAAGAACGAATTCATTGCGATCCAATGCTTTATGTAATCCGTTCTCTAATACGAGTCGTTCAAACATCCTTGCATTCATTTCAGATGCATAGAACTGGTAGCAATTTCCTCCCCGCTCTTTCGCTTTATACATCGCAGAGTGGGCATTTTTCAGTAATTCTTCTCTCGTATTTCCGTCAAACGGATACAAACTGATCCCTATGCTAGCCGTCAAACGAAATTCAAATTCCTCAAAGTTCAAAGTCTCCGATAATTTATCCAGAACTCTTCCAGCTACTCTACCGGCATCTTCTACTCGGCCGACGTCCGAGAGTATAATGGCAAACTCATCTCCCCCAAACCGCGAGATGGTATCATTCTCGCGTAAGCAGAACTTGAGCTTATGAGCCACTTGCCGCAAGATTGCATCCCCTTTATCATGACCGAGAGGATCATTGAGATGTTTAAAGCGGTCTAGATCAAGAAAGAGAACCGTCACAATGGACTGGTTTCGTTTAGCATTGGAGAGGCTTACACTTAAACGGTCATTAAACAGCATTCGATTAGGTAAACAAGTGATATGATCCTGGTAAGATAAATAATGAATCATCTCCTCTGCTTGTTTTCGCTCAATAATATCATTCACGATCGCGAGTACTAAGCTTTGATTTTCCTTTTCAATTAAATACAACTGAATTTCCACAGGATAAACCGTAGAATCCTTCCGAAGCAGGGATGTTTCTAGTGAAACAACGGTTTGCTTGCCAGAAGTCAACGGATCAATAATTCTTTGAAACTCTTTTTCTGTCAGTCTCGTCATGACTTCCACAGGGCTCATATCAAGAAGTTCATCTAGGGTATAACCCAAATTCTTTGATGCAACCGTATTCACTTCAACAAATTTTAGTGTACTAGTATCAAAAAAATAGATTTCACGAGTATCGTACATGATATTTAAAAAGTGATCATATAGAACTTTCGTGGTTTTCCGTTTGTCTATCACTCTATCTCTAGGATCCATTTGTTGTTATTCTCCATTTTCAAAAATTATAGATACCCTAACGCGATAGGAAACTATTACTCCATACCTACCGTTACTTGGATAACTAAAAAACCACTTCAAAAATGAAAGTGGTTTCCCCATATCATGGTTTTATATCCCATATATGAATCGCCAATTTCGGTAACCCAGCCACCATAGGGGGTCCCTTAGGTCTGAGGCTTTGCGTCCCCATCTTTCGATGGGTTTGCCATTATCGCTCTGGTTAAATTCGTTACTTTAGTCCTTTATATAGTCTTTTAGAACTAAATTATGATATTCTTATTATGACAATTTTAGTCAATAATTTCAATAATTTATCAAAAACTTTGCCTTAGAAGGCTACAGATGTTTCTTTGATTGTTTTTAGCAATTCACAAAACTTGCCTGGCTCTTCAAAACAAGCCAGATGACCCGATTCTTCGAATATGACGAGTTCCTTTTTAGGGGCTTTTAGTATTTCAAAATATTGTGAAGTGCTTTCCAGAGGAACCAGCCTATCATGCTTACCCGCTATAAAGTAAATCGGGACATGTACTTCTATAATTTTTTCCCTTAGATTCATACTTGACCACTCTTCCCACAAAGTATCAATGGAGAAGGTGAATCCTTTCATAAAATTTATTTTTTCTTTAAAAGTTAACTCAGAACAAAAGATGCTCGCAAACTGAATGAGGTGTGTACTTTTTTTATAACTAACCCCTTTATACTTCGTAATTAGTCCTCTTTGCCTAACTAAATCTTTCGTATTTTGGTAAGAACCGTTAATGGGCCTTCCCATTGTTGTTAAATCTTCTATCGCTTTTTTGTCTCCCCGTTCTTTTGCTATTTGTAATGTTGTTTCATAGCATGCTAATTCCTCTTCTGCACGGTAGACTACTTGATTAATTCCAATATAAGCCTGAACAAACTCAGGATATCTATGTAAAAGCAACATCCCCAATACACTACCAAAGGACTGTCCTGTTAAGAACACTTGTTTCTGTTGGAAACGATGTAACGCATAAGAGATGACTTCCTTTGCGTCTTCTACAAGTTGGTTCATATTCATCGTCTCTTGAGGAATATTGGGATGATAGGACTTCCCTGCCCCTCGTTGATCCCAATTGATAACGACAAAGTCCTTCTCTAAATCGCTAAGATACTTTCTGAAATTACCTGTTTGAGATCCCCCTGGACCCCCATGTAGATGAAACAGTATAGGACTAGTTCGATCTTGACCTCTCATCACCACCCACTGTTCCGTACCGTTAATATTTAACTTCTTCATCTCAGCTATCCCTTTTTCAGTCTTAATCTCGGTTGTGAATCCTCCGATTAATGATCTCATCGAATCCTCCTCTAATCCTCTTATTGGAAAAACTACAATAATCAAATCCTATCCATATATATCGTTTTATTCCAGTAAAGATTGAAAAAGCCAGTCTATACACGAATATCAAGTAATAGACTGGCCTCGGGAGAGAAATGCTCCCTCTAATGCTTAAATTTAATAATAAATCCTTTAATTTCTTCGGACAACCTAGCTAATTGATCACTAGAGTCGGCTACACTTTCTATGGCACTCACTTGTCCCTCTATGGTAGTAGAAGCAACCTCCGTACATGCTGCATTTTCCTCTGAAATGGCAGACAAGTCTTGGAAGATTTCAATAATATCTTCCTTCTTATCCTTCATTTGACTAGAAGAAGCATTCAAATTTTGAATAACACCCTGCATCTTATCAATCGCTTCTGCAATACCGATAAACTTATTACTTACTGTCTCCACACTATGGGTTTGTAAAGAAATGATTTGATTCACTTCTTGCATGGTGTTTACAGCATGTTCAGTCTTTGATGTTAATTCAGAAATAATATTTGCGATCTCGTTGGTAAACCCATTGGATTGTTCAGCTAACTTCCGTATCTCATCGGCAACAACGGCAAACCCTTTTCCAGCTTCACCAGCTCTAGCTGCCTCAATAGCGGCATTGAGTGCTAGTAGGTTCGTTTGGTTAGCAATATTTCCTATCATCTTGCTGGCTAATTCAATTTTCTCGGCACTTTCATTCGTAGTTAAGATAATCTGATTTACTTCATGGGTTGCACTTATGGACTGACTGGAGCTTTGCATTAATTCCTTAAGAGACACAGAGCCTTCTTCTTTTAATTGATAGACATGATCGGTCGCCAGATTTAGTTCTCTTACACATTGTTGATCTTTCTCGATATATTCCCCTAATTCACTAAGTTGCAATGTACCGACTTCAGTATCCTCTGCTTGCTTTTTAGCTCCAACCGCTATATCTTGCATAATTTTTTCGATCTCTCCCGCTCCGGCAGCCGTTTGGTGACTGCTGCTTGCTAAGAGTAGGGAAGATTTCTGTACTTCCTCTGAACTCCTTGCAATGTCTTCAATTAAATCAATGAAGTTACATCTCATTTTTTCGAGTGAATTCCATGCCTCACCCAACTCGTCTTTTCTCTTCGTAAAGGCTACTTGATTGTTCGACACATCTGCGGATAAATCATAATCGGCCAATTTATTAATCTTGCTCGTTAAACTTTTAATCGGGCTGATGAGCAAAGACCGGATAAAGAACACTAAAAACACAATAGACAGGATCATAACAACAATGAAAGACATGGTAATTTTACTTAAGCTTTCCTTTAGTATACTGTCCACGGTTTCTGTATCTACAGGCAGACCAATGTTTAAGGCACCAATGAGTTTATCTTCTTTATATAAAGGAATCAGGATGTCGAGCACAAGAGAGTCAGTCACACTATAGTGGAAAAAATCTGCATATTTTTGACCTCCCTGTGCCGCTGCTTTACTTCCTTCATCATCTAAAGTAATTCCAATCCTGTCTGGATTCGAATGGGCTACAGCCGTTAAGTTTGAATCAATGAATAATGCATAGGCTAAGTTGTTCTCTTCTGCAATTTGGTCAATCAATTTTTGTGGATCGTTTATATCAAACATCTGACTATACAAATTAACTAGCTTTAGATTATGATCTTTCCATTGCTCGATCACTTCATCTTTAAGCAATTCCTTTATAACAAAAGACGTTGATATAAAAGATAGAAAAAGTATGATGGCTAATAAGCCAATAATTTTGGCAGATAGACTTTGTCCGAATACCTTCTTCATTCCATTTCCTCATTTCATTTTTATCTACTTTATGGTAATTGTATTTTTCTCACATGTACTATTCTGAAACTATCCCCCCTTTATGTCATTCTACATAATATCATATGGTTTTTTAGGAAAAAAGATCTAAAATGACTAGTATTTTCCTGCTTAAATTTCTTTAAACCTAGATGAAAAAAGCCGATCAAAACATAAAATCTAGTTCTAAACCATTCCACTTTTTGTTATTATTCTATTGTAATTACAATATCTAGTAAGGGTGGGTAAAATTTGAATCATTATATATGTGAAACATGTGGGGTTCAATATGAAGGCTCAATAGAAGAACCAGAACAATGCATGATTTGCAACGAAGAAAGACAGTATGTAAATCCGAACGGGCAATCTTGGACAACATTAGGAGAGATGGTGCAAGCTGGGTATAAAAACATTTTTCATTTAGAAGAAGAAGGTTTGTACAGTCTGAAAACAACTCCAGAATTTGCAATTGGTCAAACAGCTTATATGGTTCAAAGTAATGGCTTCCATTTATTATGGGATTGTATCTCCTATCTTGACGAAACGACGATTAAACAGATAAACGAATTAGGAGGCATTCAAGCCATTGCTCTGTCTCATCCTCACTATTACTCTACACAAGTGGAATGGGCAGAAGCGTTTAATGTACCGATCTATATTCATATTGATGATCAGGAATGGGTCATGAGACCAAGTGAAAAAATTCGCTTTTGGTCAGGTGAGTTCTTGGAATTACATAATGGTATCGTAATCCATCGTCTAGGAGGACATTTTAAAGGTGGATCTGTACTAGAATGGAAAGATGGAAATGGGAAAAAGGGCATCTTGTTATCGGGTGATGTCATTCAAGTTGTTGCAGATCGTCGATGGGTTAGTTTTATGTATAGCTATCCGAATCTCATACCACTGCCTGCTTCCAAAGTACAGGAGATTGCAAACATCGTAAATGATTTGAAATTTGATCGAATGTATAATGCATTTCACCGGGTAGTCAAAGAAAATGCAAAAAATGCTGTACAAAAGTCAGCAGAAAGATATATTGCAGCATTAAATGGTACATGGTTTAATACCTAAGTGGTGGTTTTTTATTCAAAACATGATTTGACATTGACGCATTTACTGTCCAAACCGTATAATGAATCCACCATTAAAGAAAGGAGGCTAAAGACTAGATGGAATGGGATTTAATTTGGCAGTTGGATGTGGAGCATCTATCTTTCACTTTGTCTCTCATCTTAGGAACGGTCACCCTTTCGGTAATAATAGAGTTAAGATTATGCAGCAATGTATTACGTTTCTTTCAAGTGAAGGTAAAATTCATATGCAATAAGATTAACCCAACTTGGCTAACTCAACCTATCACCTATCCTTCTAAGCTCTTTATCCTTCTCCATCGACTTTTGGTAGCAAACGAGGAGCAGCATATCTTACTAGGTTTCCCTCCAAGAAATTAATTACTATTATTAATGGGAGATGATTTAGTATGGTACTTAGTAAAGTGATTGGTGAGGCCATTCTTTTTTTAGTAGGACTTCCTCTATTTGGTTTTCAATCCGTTGAGCTGCTTTCGTCCATCATGGAATTTATAAATGAGGTTTCTCAACAGCCGCATAAATAGTTTTCATATTAAAGAAAAAACCGCTTATTGGCGGTTTTTTTCTTTCTAAGCGAAGGTGTACTCACGAACCTTATCTATTTTTCTCTGATTTCATCAAATATATTTCCACTTTTCATGGTTAAATTTTTATCTTCTTTACCTAGCATTTTATTCAATTGCTCATTAGTAACAGGTCGTGCGTGAGGCATCAGTTCAAAACCAAATTCGCCGTTAGCTTCAATCGTGCCAATACGAATATCCGACACGTAAGAGATGCCTTTTTGACGTATTCTCATCTTCAATTGCTCTTTTGTCATCCGTAACTTTTTAAGACTATGCTCCACAATTGCCCCATTTTCTATAACAATAGTTGCCTGTCCAACAAGGTAATGCTCAAATTTATTAAATGTTAATTGGACACGTTGAATGATGATTAGAGTAAAAACGAAAACGGCTAATACCATTATGACTTGCCATAATTTATTTTCTTTAATCGCATGACCCATTGTTGTACCGATTGCTAGTATGACTATGGTCTCTACAGGAGTCATCTGGGCAACTGACTTTTTCCCAGCTATTCTTAATAAAATAATACTCACAAAAAGCAGGATTATAGATTCCCATAGGTAGTGTATACTCATTTGATCACCATTTATTTAATCTTATTACACAGTATTGGTACTTTCCTAATGGTGTAAACGGTCATCCCCACGGATTACTATTATTTCGTTAAACATCCGTAGGCAGGCATTCTGAAATTCACACCAAATTATGTTAGACTAAATATTAAAATCACCCAATAGGGGGAAAGTTCATGTGTATTATTCTTTTTTCCTATCAAAATCACCCGCAGTATCGTTTCGTGGTTGCCGCGAATCGCGATGAATATTATCAGCGGCCGACTGCACCGGCATCCTTCTGGGAAGATTATCCTTTTTTTTTAGCTGGAAGAGACCTGGAGAAAATGGGAACTTGGATGGGAATCACCAAGACAGGTAGATTTGCCGCAATTACTAATTATCGTGATCCTTCAGTTCTTCTAGCGGATGCACGCTCCAGGGGGGAGTTAGTCAGCGACTATCTCATCGGCCATGATTCTCCTGATGCTTATCTTAAGAAAGTGAAAAATAACAGTCGTTCTTACCAAGGCTTTAATCTGCTCGTTGGTGATCTTGAACATTTGTGGTACTATTCCTGGCTTAGTAATTCCATAGATGAAGTCACTCCTGGTATTCATGGCCTGAGTAATGCCGAGCTTAACACCACCTGGCCCAAAGTGGAAAAAGGAAAGCAACTTCTCCATTCATGCCTCCAAAAGCCAACCCTGAATAAGGATTGCCTGTTTGAAGTGCTTGCGGATGAGAAGCAGGTGAAGGATGAAAGTCTACCGGACACGGGTGTAGGTATAGAATGGGAACGCATCTTATCCCCCGTGTTTATTGCAAGTGCGAACTATGGCACGCGTTCGTCTACGCTCATGACCATAGACTATGAGAATCGGGTAACCTATACAGAAAGAACGTTCCTGTCCAGCAAAGAAAAAGCGGAAGAGGTTTCCTTTACTTTTGCAACTCAAACTTGAGAAAATCGAGATACACTAAAAAAACGGATGCCATGCATCCGTCTTCTCACCATGGAGCTCCGTTAGCGTGAGGAACTACACGCATCCTCACTTTACGATTACTGACTCTTATTTTGGTAAGACAATCCAGTAAAGATCATACAAGTAATAAAGGCAACGATGGCAACGATGAGTCCAAACAGAAGACCAATAAATGCCATAAAGGTATCATCACCAGGAAATGACGGCTCCAATGTAATTAACTTATAAACGATATATAAGGCTAATACCATATAGAAACTGCTCCCCAAAAACCCCATCTTTAATCGATTCTTTTTACTCCCTTGCCACCCACGATTCATCGACACCCACAAAACGATGCTGGTGATCACCGCACCTATCATAATTAGGAGGTGAATAAAAGGGATACTTAACTGAGTAATGAGATGCAGAACCAACCCCACTCCAGTAAACAATACAACATTAACAATAAATAGAAATCCTCCTCCAAACCAATGCTGTTGATACCACTTGGTGTGTTGAAGCATTCGTACTAGTTTGTTGTTGTTTCCTTGCATCAGGACTATAGCTTTTCTTAGCATGATAATCACAAAAACTCCAACAAGGCCCAATAATAAAAACAGTGTCATATCAAACTTCCCCTTTATCAATTTGATAATTTCAAATGCCATCCCGAGAGTGCTCTCATGATTTGTGCCTCCAAAGGTTTATAGGGGGAAATCCTAGGTGTCTTCGTCCCTTTTGTACTCTAAAATATCTCCAGGCTGACATTCTAAAGCCTTGCAAATGGCCTCTAAAGTTGAAAATCGGATGGCTTTGGCCTTTCCATTTTTCAGTATAGAAAGATTAGCCATCGTTATTCCGACCCTCTCCGAAAGTTCTGTTACGCTCATTTTCCTTTTAGCCAGCATCACATCAATGTTGATGATTATTGCCATGTTATTCACCTCAGACCGTTAAATCATTTTCTGATTTTATATTTATAGCTTCTTGCAAAAGTCTTTGGAGAACAGCAGCAAAGACTGCGATAACCATGGAAGCAAAAATAAGCACCAACCCAATGAGTATGATACCTGGAGCATCATCTCTTTCCGCGATGAGATAGAAGAGCGGCATTCCTGCCACATACAAACCACTAATGGTAATGGCACAATTTTTTATTCTCTTTAGAGACTTTACAGATCGTACCGAGAACGCTTTGTTCTGATCAATAAACGTTAAAAGTTTAAAAGCCTGAAACAGAGCAAAGTAAAAAGGTATAGCGGCTCCATACATCACGGCGAAAACGAAATACTTTAGATAAGCAGCATCTGGATACAGTACTGCTGTAAAATTCCCTATCTCAGGTACCAAGAAAAGGCACAAAGCAAGAACTGGGATTCCCATAAGAAAAACAGCTATCTTTAAGAAAAGTGTCGTACTTCGTTCCATAAAGAGCACCTCACTTATATTTTTAATATGATTTTAACTCATAATTTATTGTTTTTCAATAAATACTTATTGATATTTATAACATTATTATTGTTAGGTTTGTCTCTTCAGCTGGTTTGAAATGTGATCGGAGGTTGGGTTGGGGCGTGCTGCATTTCCTTCAGGGATGCTGGGAGATAATTATGGGGTGACATAGGTAGAGCTTGAAGGGAATCATATGATACTTCCACATCAAGCTCATTCTCTACTTCTTTAATTATTAAATTATGTTTGAGCTATTTCTTTTCTGTCTGGTGCTTTCGGCGGTTCCTCGAAGTATCCATGTTTAATTAATAAGTTAACTCCATCCTCCGCAAATTGGCCTACCTCAGCCATAATTCGAGTATACTGGGCAAATAAATCTCTCCTTGTACTTTCACTTAAGGAGAGACCATATAACGACATGCCATACGCATTTAAGTTTGCTACTAATGTTAACATTAGCTTATCTGAAAACGGAGGAACGGTTGAAGTAGTAATACCTATTCCTCCAAACGTTGGAGGGATTAGGTCATCTTCTTTTAACAATGAACTGAAGATTTCCATGAACTTCATCGATAAATGTTTACCTCGCAACATGTATTTTTTTACATCTTTATCTCGAGCGCATTGACTGAATGCACTCATTAATTGCTGACCAATGGCATTGCGCTGAATATTCAAATATAGATGTGTAATCTGTACAGTATGCAGGGGTCTTCGCTCTCCCAGCCACCCTGTTATGAATCCTTGTTCTTTTACAAAATCAACCTTGTCAGGATATGGAACATAGGGAGAACGAACATAAATTCCTTTCTCAAGCAATAGATCCATGATTTTATTCTGGATATGCGAAAAGGAATGAAGTCCTTTTATGAAAAAGTCTCTTAAATCATACCGTGGACAACAAGAGACTGCTAATCCATACGTTTCAATTCCTATCCTAGCCATATAATGTAGGTACTGTATAATAAAAGTGTCTGTAAACAGTTTAGGTGCAGATTTATTAATATCATCTTTGGTCATTCCCATTGGAATAGGGAATTTCTCTTTTTGAAAAATCTCCTGCAACTGTTTTATTCTATCTTCTTTTAAAGACAGTTTTTCCTCCGTTAGTGAAATGATCTCGGGATCTTCCAGCGTTGATAAAAAGTGTTGGATCATACATACATTCAACGTTTCCATTTCATATACTTTCCACAAATTCGCGACTTCTGACGAAGTCATTTGTATAGATGAGTTTCCTTCCATAAAATACCCCTTCCTATATTTATATGGAATATTTTGTCCAACAATCTTCTATCCGATTAGAATCCTCTCTTCCACGTACTTCACCCTACTTTTATCACTGAATTTCATCAGTGCAAATGCCATCGTTAATGGACCAATTCTCCCAATAAACATGAGAATGGTGATCAGTACTCTGCCCATTGGAGATAGGTCTGCTGTCAACCCTGCTGATAATCCGACGGTACCGAAAGCTGAAATCGTCTCAAATAAAATGAGTACAAGGTCCGCTTGTTCCGTATACGTAAGGATAAAGAAAATAACACTGATAAACATAATCGCGGTAACGGCAATCGAGAAGGCTTTATTCACCAGCTCCCAAGGAATCCTTCGCTTAAAGATGCTGACGTTATCTTTCGCTGTTAGAACTGACCATAGGGCTAAGAGCATGAGAGCGAATGTTGTTACTTTTATCCCCCCACCTGTGGAAGCAGACGAGGCCCCGATAAACATCATAAACATCATAAAGACCAAGGATGGGACCATCATCTGCCCTATATCAATCGTGTTGAATCCTGCCGTACGGGTAACCACCCCTTGAAAATACGAAGCCCACCACTTATCCGCGAGAGGAAAATTACCAATCGTGTCTGGATTACTGAACTCTGTTGCAAATATAATTAGAGTTGCAATGATATTGAGAATTAAGGAAACAAGTAAAGCAATTTTTGAGTGCAAGGATAGTTTCCGTAAGGATTTCTTGTTCCACAAGTCCAAAATAACAGTAAATCCAATCCCACCAGCCATAAATAAGAAAGTGATAACAAGATTAATGGTAGGGTCTCCAACCCACTTGCTTAAACTGTCAGGCTCCAGACCGAATCCAGCGTTATTGAATGCAGAAATAGAATGAAAGATCCCATAGTACAAGGCGGTACTCCAAGGCATCTCATACGACCAACGAAGGGCTAGCAGAAGAGCACCAACGGATTCCATGAAGACGGTTAAGGAAATAATTAATATCACCAGCTTGACTACTCCTTGAATAGAAAACTGATTTAAAGTACTTTGCAGTACCAACCTTTCTTTTAAACCAATCTTCTTTCCCAGGATGATAAACATAAAGACCCCAGCCGTCATAAAGCCCCAACCGCCAATTTGAATTAACGCCAACAGTACAATTTGTCCGAACAGCGTGAAGGTCGTTCCTGTATCAACAACGACTAATCCGGTCACACAAACAGCAGAGGTTGCTTCAAATAACGCATCAATAAATCCCAATTGATGTCCTGGTCGTGTAGAAATCGGAAGCATTAGAAGTAAGGTTCCTACAACAATCAGAAAGCCAAATCCAAGTATAAGCAATCGAGCAGGATGAAGCTCAATAAGATTGAATTTTTTTAATGAAATCATAGCGCAATACCTCTATATTGTTTTGGTAGAATTTATATAATATGTTGCTCAAAGCGCCTTAGATCTCGGTTCTCTCCTATAACAACAAGGATATCATCTTTCTGAATCGTATCATCAGCTTGGGGTGCAATATTAATATGGGCTCCGCTCTTAATGGCCATCACGTTCACCCCAAACCTAGCACGAATATTCAATTCGATAAGAGATTTCCCGACGAGCCTTTCTCCTGCAACGACTTCAACTACACTATAATCTTCAGCTAACTCAATAAAATCCAATACATTAGGTGAAACCAAATTATTCGCTATTCGGCTGCCCATATCTCTTTCAGGAAATACGACCCGATCGGCGCCAAGCTTATATAGAACCTTTCCATGACGCTCATTTTGTGCCTTTACTGTAATTTGCTTTACTCCTAATTCTTTCAGAATAAGTGTGGTGAGAATACTCGCTTGAATATCATCTCCGATCGCTACGACGACGACATCAAAGTTCCGAATCCCAAGCTCCTTAAGGGCTTGCTCATCTGTTGCATCTGCTTGGACTGCATATGTGACATATTGAATATATTCTTGTATTCGTTCTTCACATGAATCAATTGCCATCACTTCATAACCCATTTCATAGAGAGTTTTAGCTACACTCGAACCAAAACGTCCCATACCGATCACTGCAAATGTTTTTGCTGGCATGCTATGGCTTCCTTTCAAGTTTACATTATTTAATTATCATTTCCAGTAAAGACAAAAAACCACAAAGAGAGTATCTCTTCGTGGCTTCTTCACGCATCGTCAAAAACACCATGCATCGGCACGATTATCCACCTCTCTTTATACGCTTACGAGGTTAGCTGTCGGATTCGGGCGTGAGAGTCGCCCTACCTGTGAAGAATATAGTCCACACAAGATTCACCCCCTAATTTGTGTTCTCTTCAACAGAACAAGAACACAAACCAAACTTGGGTCCCCCGCTTCCAATTCGGAACTCAGCGATTTGATTTTACTTATGCAAGATATCTTACTTCTTGCCTACATTTTTTGCAAACATTTTATTAAGCTCAACTAAGTTATTGAATTAAAATCTTACATTAAAGAATTTTAAACTTTGCCAAAGAGCCACCCCTAAAAAGAAAACCACCATGACCAAAGTTAGCCAAGAGTGGAAGCTCTTTTTGTTTCGTAATATTTTGTAGGTAGAGAATATGAGAATGCAGATGAATATAGCCATTCCTGTAATGGCTATTAGACTATAAAGAACGAACATTATCAACTTCCTTACAGATTTTAGAATTATTTATTTACGATTCCAAAAACGCCGCTGAGTGATAGCAGTTTAGAAGTTCACTACAGAAGTTGGGATTTTTGGCGGCAAAAACGACACCCGCTAAATTATTCTTTTTTGATGCCTGGATATAACTCAGTGCCGTTGTTGCTATTCTGATCGGTTTATAGTGTTTATAGGCTCCCTGAATAAATTCCACGATATTTCTATCCAATTCCTTTTGATTGTCTGAACGTCCACCTACGACATATAGCGAGTCATGAAGTACGTGATGGGTGGAAAGAAAGATCTTATTGACCTTAAATTTCGTACCATCCTCTCCAATGACCGTTCCAAGCTTGTCACTAACCATATCTACAAAAACTCCATTTTGAACAAGCATGTCAATAACACTCTTGACCTCTTTACCATGAAATCCATGTCCAATTAAAACCCCAACCCTTAATGAATGAGGATAATGAACTGTATTCGCTTGACTTAATGCAGGGGATGAAGCTGTATCCGATACATGCTGGCCGGTTGGAGGCTTAACTCCAACATGATTAGCAATCCTTGTCGCCATTTCCTTATCAACATGAACAAACATATCAACAACCTGCTGACGAACGGATTCGCTCTCAACTTTTGCCAGTTCGAAACTAAAGGCTTCTATAATGTGCTGCTTTTCAACGAGAGACATACTATTCCAAAATAACCTTGCATGAGTGAAGAAATCTTTGAAAGATTCACTGCTGGCCTTAATCTTAGGACCTTCTACATGCTCTGGATAATGGACAAACCCACCTTCCTCTGGAGGGGTCGGTCCTGGTGTATTATTCGCTATGGAGTTTCTATAATAATTAACTTGATCGACATCAATCCGGTGTCGGCTAAATCCGTCTCGCTGGTTATTATGGAAAGGACAAAGGGATCGGTTAATTGGCAAATCCGGGTAATTCGATCCTCCTAACCTGTGCATTTGGGTGATTTTATAGGTGAATGTCCTCCCCTGTAAAATGGGATCATTACTAAAGTTAATCCCCGGAACCAGATTGGTAACGTCAAAAGCGACCTGCTCTGTTTCAGCAAAGAAATTATCTACATTTCGATTCAGTGTCATCTTCCCGATGATCTCAACGGGGACGAGCTCCTCTGGCCAGAGTTTGGTTGGATCAATCACGTCAAAGTCAAATTTTTGTTCATCTTCTTCCGCAATCATTTGTACACCAAGTTCAAAGACAGGATAAGCACCACGCTCAATGGCTTCCCTTAGATCTCGTCGATGATAATCAGGGTCGAGTCCCCCTATCATCAACGCTTCCTCATTAAGCAACGAATGGACACCGAGGATGGGTTTCCAATGAAATCTCACGAAGGTACTTTTCCCCTGTTCATTGACAAAACGAAAGATATTGACACCAAACCCTTCCATCATCCGCCAGCTTCGTGGAACACCTCGGTCCGACATCGCCCACATGACAAAATGAGCGGATTCTTGATTATTAGCGACAAAATCCCAAAAGTTATCATGTGCGGCCGAGGCTGTCGGCATATCGTTATGCGGCTCCGGTTTTAAAGCATGCTGCGAATCTACAAACTTAAAAGCATCATGAATAACAAATACAGGAAACTGAAGTCCTAATAAGTCGTAGTTTCCTTCTTGTGTATAAAATTTGACAGCAAAACCGCGTATATCCCGTGCCGTATCCATGGACCCTTTGCCGCCTTGTACGGTAGAAAAGCGCACAAATACTGGTGTTTTTAATCCAGGTTCCTGCAGGAATCCAGCTTTTGTATATTCTTTCATCGACTTATATAGCTCAAATTCACCATGCACTCCAAATCCTCTTGCATGAACGACTCTTTCCGGAATTCGTTCCGTGTCAAAGTGCATCTGTTTTTGAAAGAAATGAAAATCCTGCATTAATACAGGGCCTCGATCTCCTGCTTTTAAGGTTGACTCGTTATTTGAAACCTTCAGTCCTTCATTCGTCGTCAATCTTTTACCGGTATTTTTTATACGAACCTGCTCTAACTGCTCATTTTTCTTATTTCCATCCCCTTTTTTGTTGGATCCTGATGATTTGTCCATAGAATCACCTCACAAAGCGCTTTAAGTTTAACCCACTTTATATGTATGTGTGCTCTTCCCTTCATTTAGTACAGCGGGTTACACATAAAGACAATGAATGCGCAAGGAGGTTTACATGGAAGAATAGTCAGGATTTCTTAAAGAAAGTGACAATCCACTTCCTTGTAAGAAGCTAATCTGATCGAATATCCTTCCCCTGCTATCCTTGGTCTAGGAGGTTTCATATCAAGGTTTAACTCATCTATTTTTTAGATACCCATCGACATCTTCATCTCTAATTTTAAAGGCAACATGATGATACGTTCGATTCACTATATCAGGACTTTCCATGACCGCAATCCACTGTCCCCCAGCATTCATTGATTTTTGCATGTTCGTTAATGTCTCTCGTTTGTCATGCAAAAATGAAAAAGGGAAGAGACATTTTTTTCTGTCTTCTCCCCCAAAAAACGCCGAAGTTTACTTCAGGTCGAAACGATCTGCATTCATGACCTTGACCCAAGCTGCGATAAAGTCACGCACAAACTTCTCTTGGTTATCGTCTTGCGCATACACTTCGGCAATGGCACGTAGAACGGAGTTGGAACCGAACACGAGGTCCACTCTCGTTGCTGTACGTACGACTTCCCCTGTTTTGCGAACACGACCTTCAAAAACGGCTCCGTCAACAGGCTTCCATTCTACTCCCATGTCTAGCAAGTTCACAAAGAAGTCATTTGTGAGCGTGCCTACGNGTTTCCATACTTTTGCTTAATCGGCCATAGCAAGCGACGGGCTTTATCCAGGTTGCCGTTGTCAGGCCAACTGTTCAGTGGAGCAAAACGCTGTGCCCCGGTTCCAGCACCCCCGCGGCCGTCACCAGTCCGATACGTACCCGCCGCGTGCCAAGACATCCGGATAAACAAAGGACCATAATGTCCATAGTCTGCGGGCCACCAATCTTGACTGTCTGTCATGAGATCGTGAAGATCTTTCTTTAGAGCATCGTAATCTAACTTCTTAAATTCCTCTGCATAATCGAAGTCTTCTCCCATAGGGTTCGATTTTCTGTCATGTTGATGGAGAATACTTAAGTTCAACTGGTTGGGCCACCAATCTCTATTTGACGTTCTGCTAGATTTGTTACTAGTAACCCCTCCGTGACTAAACGGACACCCATCCGTGTTTGCCTTGTTTTTAGCGTCCATCCATTTTCCCCTTTCTATGTAAATCAATGAAAGAAACTTACAGACTTATTACAATAATAATTCTATTATCGTTCTACTAAACAATTACCGACAATTGAAAAAAACACATTTTGAAGATTGTGCACACCTCATGTCTTCAAGGAATCAAAATTACTCCGTATAAATTTCCTCTCCTTTATTCATCTTAATTATTGTATGTAATTCCAAATCGAAGGAGTTTGTATCTGGATTATGAAGTACTGGATGTTGTTATTTCTTACTCTATTCTTCTTATGGCCTGCCGAAATAGATGCGAAACGCCCTCATATCCTTCTGGACGTACCGATTGTAAAACAAAAACCAGAACTTCCACGTGGCTGTGAAGTGACTTCGCTTGCCATGATTCTCCTCGATGAGAATATTAAGGCAAACAAGATGACACTGGCGAAACAAGTAGACAAAGTACCCTATAAGGGCCATCCAAACGTTGGGTTTGTAGGCAATATGTATGACAAGAGAAAGCCGGGGTATGGTGTTTATCATAAACCTATAGAGAAACTCGCCCGCAGATATGCAGGCCAGCGTGTAAAGAATTTGACGGGCAGCTCTTTTGATCAGGTTCTTTCCTATGTCAGCAACGGTCATCCGGTTTGGATTATCACGAACGCCACATTCCGCCCCCTGCCCTACTCTGCTTTTGAAACGTGGAAAACAAAACACGGAGATGTTAAGATTACGTGGCATGAGCACTCCGTCGTCATCGTAGGCTATGACCAGACTTTTGTTTACATTAACAATCCTCTCTCAGGAAAAAACAAAAGATATTACCTAAAAGACTTTCGCCAAGCATGGGAGCAAATGGGGAAACAAGCGATCACAATTTTATGATGGAAACCCGAGGACTTCCCGGTGTTAAAGGCAATGACCCTAGGGATATCCGCAAAACAAAAACCCTTATTCTCTAAATAAGGGTACCTGTTGGTCTACGTTATAGCTCTTAAGTAGGCTTGAATAGCATCGACTAGAAGTTCATCCGTACTAAACACTGTGGAGCTGGTTACTTCTCGAACCTCCTGAACCAAGGAAAGCGGATATCCTGTACAGTCAAAAAGGAGGGTGGCAAACTTCTCCTTATGTTGATCTAACCAATCGAGGAGTTCTTCATCCATACGGTTGGTGTTCATGGGTACACTGCGGGTAAAGACATCGTAGCCATGTGCCTTCCATTTTTCTCTTGCTGCTTGTTCTTGATTAGCAATGGGGATCATCAGCCCCAGGTTTCTTCCCGGTTCATACCACCGGATCATCTGAGGCACCACTTGATTGGGCTGGATGACAGGCACACGAGCGGAAGCTTGGTTAAAATCCCCTGCACATAACAACACGATAAGACTTACGTCATCCTTTTCTAGCTCCTCGATTACCCCTTGTATTCGAGTTTCCAGAAAGTCTTTTTCTACTTGGATAAACTCGCCATTCCTCAGTTTCGTAATGAGAGGATAATGCCCCTCACAGGGGGGGATGTCCTTTACATCAATCCCATCTAGAGCCCCTACCATCTTCAACTCATGTCCTGCTAATAGTTTCTCGTAAGGTTCTATTAAATCTTCACGCGGGGTTTGCCCTATGGTAATAAATCCTATCATGGTTACACCTGCCTACCTATAATACCTTCTCAAGGAAGGCCTTTGTTCGATTATGCGAAGGATTCTTAAAGATGTGAGAAGGTAGACCTTCTTCAACTATATTACCTCCATCCATGAACACGACACGATCGGCTACATCTCTAGCGAATCCCATTTCATGGGTTACGATCACCATGGTCATCCCCTCATTGGCTAAGCTTTTCATAACATCGAGTACTTCCTGCACCATCTCTGGATCGAGAGCTGAGGTAGGTTCATCAAACAGCATGATCTTCGGTTTCATCGCAAGAGCTCTAGCGATCGCGACTCTTTGCATCTGTCCACCTGATAGCGAGCTGGGATAGACATCGATCTTTTCAGATAGACCTACCTTCGCTAGAAGATTTTCGGCTGTCTCGTCTGCTTCTTTCTTCCCCAGACTTCTAACCTGCAGTGGACCTAGTGTAATATTGTCTCTGACGGAAAGATTAGGGAATAAATTAAAGGATTGAAACACCATCCCTAACTCCGCCCTTACCGTATTGATATTCGTCTTTTTGTCCATAATATCTACTTCTTCAATATAGATATGTCCAGACGTTGGCTCTTCCAGTCGATTCAGACATCGAAGCATAGTACTTTTCCCTGAACCGCTGGGACCAATAATAACGACAACCTCTCCTTTGGCAACCGAGAAGTGAACTCCCTTTAGAACTTCTACTGCTCCATAGTTCTTATGAAGATCTACGACCTTTATCATGATTTACTCATCCTCCGCTCCAACCGATTGGCCCACTTGACAAGGGGAATCAACAATATTAAATACAATATGGTTGCACCGATTAATGGGGTCGGATTCGCCTTCCAGGCCTGTACCTGCTGCGCTTGCTTAAGCAGCTCCGGCAAGGCAATAACAGACGCTAGAGAAGTATCCTTCAGCACGTTAATGGAATTGTTGGTTAGTGGTGGAATCACAATTTTAAAAGCTTGGGGAAGCACAACAAAACGCATGGCTTGAAAGTAGGTAAGTCCAATGGAACGTGCGGCTTCCATCTGACCCTTCGGAATGGCTTCGATCCCACTGCGAAAAATCTCCGCTACATACGCCGAACTAATGAGGGTAAAGGACAAAATTCCTGCAGGGTAAGGAGATAGACTTATGCCTAAATAAGGTAAAGCATAGTATACAAAAACGAGCAATACGAGTAGTGGCAACGCTCTTAGAACATCAATATAGAACACGATCATGGCGTTTACGACAGGGTTTCCTAACGTTCGAATAAAAGCGAGAACTAAACCTAGGATAATACCGAACAAAATACTAAAAAAAGAAAGTTTGATCGTGACCCATACCCCTTTCAATAGAAAAGGAAACGATTCTTTCAGGATGGGCCAGTTAAAAAACGCATGTATGAGTTCATCCATGTTGCTACCTCCTTTAATTGAGGAGGAGGACAAAGCACATCATCCTCCTCTTCCTCTTGATCCTTAGTTGCTTGGAACAGGTACAATCGTTACAGTACTACTGTCAGAAGGGGCATCTTCTCCAAACCACTTCTTATAAATGGCTGCCATCGTTCCATCTTTCTTCATCTCATCCATTACTCTATTAAATTCATCACGAAGGGGATCGTCTTTCTTGAAGGCTAGACCGTATTTTTCATTCGTGACAATTCTTTCCACTACTTTGATGTCGTTTTTGTCTTTGGTGTAATAAAGGGATGCAGGAATATCGGAAATCTCCCCATGAATACGTCCAGCAGACAAGTCCATCATGGCGTCTTGAAGGCTATTGTATAGCTTGATTTCTTGGAATCCATACTTATCTTTGTTATCTTGAGCCCACTGATCCCCTGTGGTGCCGCTTTCAACTCCTAGAATTTTCCCTTTCATGTCTTCAAGGGATTTGATACCGGAGTCCACCTTCGTGGTCAGGGATTGGTCTGAATCATAGTAAGGTGCGGTAAAATCCATCTCTTTCATTCGGTCGGGCTTAATCGTAATTCCTGCAGCCGCAATTTGGAACTTCTCTGCCAATAGTCCAGCGAAAAGGCCACTCCAAGGTGTCGTGATCCATTCGACTTCTTTGTTCAGACGTTTTGCCGCTTCACTGATGATATCGACTTCTACACCCACCAGCTTATCTCCCTCCATAAATTCCCAAGGGACGTATCCTACATTGAGTCCAACCTTTACTAGATTTTGATTCGAAGAAGTGGTGGATGATCCGCAGGCTACTAGCGATAGTGACAACACAACAGACATAACTAAGCCTAACCATTTACTCTTTTTCATTCCAATCCCTCCTGCAAATTAGATAAATAATACCCTCAATTGCTACTACTCAGCTGTAGATAATCCCACGAATTCAATCAAATCTCTTAATTCTTCCATCGTTTCTTCATCTACTTTGGCCCCTGGGAACCTGACATGAGAAGATTCAATGATGCCTCGCAGCTTGAAAATTTCTTTTCGGATAGTGACGCCCCCGATGCCTAGCTGAGCTTCAAAACGGATGAGAGGGAGATATTTAAAGAAGTATTCCCGCGCTTCGTGCTTTTTCCCTTGAACAAAGCGTTGGTAGGTCCCGACAAGCACCTCAGGATAGGCAAAGCCCGTCATTATCCCGATCGCCCCTCGATTTAATTCCTCATAGAAGTACATACCACCCAATCCGCCAAAGATCTGGAGTTTTCCTTTGGACTGCTCAAGAATCTTGGTCGTTTTCACTGTCGTTGGAGCTTCTTCCAGCTTGACATAACGAACCAAGTCGATTTCATCGGCTAACCGAGCTAAGAAGGCTGGAGATAAAATCACTCCCGTTGTCACCGGTTCATCTTGGACTACAATCGGAATCGATAGGTTATCAGCGACTGTCTTGTAGTGATAAAACAGCATTTCTTCGTTTTTCAGATTCGCTGGTGGAGCGATCATGACAGCCGCCGCCCCCGCCTCTTCTGCTTTTTTCGCTAGTTCTGCCACAACATTCGTTCCTTGTGCTGAGCAACCTACGACGACAGGCACTCTTCCGTCGGTTTGCTCTAATACAATATTCATCACACGGAGTCGATCCGACTCGGACAATTTATGAGACTCTCCCATAATGCCAAGAATGGTCATGCCATCCACACCCGCTCGGATGTAAAAATCCGTCAACTCTCTTAAGCTTTTTTCATCCACATTTCCCTGATCGTCAAACGGTGTAAGGGTAATCGTGCAAACTCCTTTTAACTCTTTCATTTCGTTTCCTTCCTCCTAAGCATGATTTTTAGGTGTTGGGCGGATAAATCGACCCTCTCCTGGCTTCCCAATGACTTCCCCATTTTCCATAATGACTTTCCCACGCAGAATGGTTTTCACTGGTTTTCCTTTTATGTTCCAACCATCAAAAAGCTTGAACGTGCCTTTTGAACGGGTGTACATCTGACTTACATCCACTTTCCACTCTTGCTTCATATCTATTAGAACAAAATCCGCGTCCTTGCCGATATCAATCCGACCCTTTTGGTCCATGCGATAGATTCGCGCTACATTCTCGGCCAATAGTGAAGAGAGCTGTTGCCACGTTAGACGGCCGTTCGCCACTTCGTTAAGCATGAGTGGCAGCAAGGTTTCTAGACCCGGATGACCCGGCGGCGCTTTAAAGATATCTTCGTAGCCAATCTCCTTCTCTGAAACGAGGAAAGGAGAGTGATCGGTTACAATCATATCGATGGTGCCATCGTGAACATAGTTCCATAGTTTGCGTTGCGTTTCTTTACTACGTAGAGGCGGATTCATCTTGGCAAACGGACCGGCTGCTTCCATGTCCTCCTTGCTCAACAGGAGATACTGTGGGCAGGATTCAATGCTGATCGATACGCCTTGCTTGCGGTAAAATTTAGCCAATTCCAATCCTCGATCTGTACTCATATGGACAAGCTGAACCTTTGCCCCTGTATCCTGCGCCATGGCCAACAACTTCGCCGTTGCCACAATTTCCGCGATCTCCGGTCTTGAGTCGATATGCGCCATTGGATCTTTTCGCCCTTGTGCTCTCACTCTGCCTTCAAACAGCTGAAGAAGGGTATTGTCTTCTAGGTGAAACAAGGCGGGTAAATCCGTTTTAGCGGCGATCTCCAATATCTGATACAAGAAACCGTCATCCTTGGCATTCAGTCCGATGAATTCTTGTTCGCGTCCTGGAGGAGATGCGGGTAAAAAGGTTTTAAATCCCATAATACCTGCCTCAGCCATCTCAAGCATCAGATCGAGATTATCGTACCCGGCACCGCCATAAAACCCAAAATCAATCAGCGACTTATGCTGTACCGCTTCAATCCGGTTTCTTAACGTTGTCGCACTATGAACGGACGGCGTAGATACGGGATGCTCTACAATCGTGGTAATTCCACCGGCGGCGCATGCCATGGTCCCTGATGTGAAATCCTCACGCTCATTCTTCGAGGGATCGCGCAGATGAAGATGAGGCTCAATCACCCCCGTCATGACATATTGACCTGTCGCATCAATACACTCCTCCGATGCGGGCACAAACGCCTCATCGGTGATCGCCACAATCACGCCATCCTTCACCGCAATGTTTCCCTTAAAGACGGCATCACTACGAACAATGGTCCCGCCCTTAATTACCAAATCTACACGACTCAAACCAAACTCCTCCTCTATTCAAGTAACTAGCAAAATTTTAATGAAAGACGTTCAATCGCCTGTTGAATCTCTTCCTCCGAATTGGCAAAAGAAAATCTTAGATACCCTTCCAAACCGAAGGCCGAACCGGGCACGACTGCAATACCGCACTCATAGAGCAGCGATTCGGCAAGTTGTAAGTCATGTTGAAGCTCTAGCTTCTCAATCCAACCCTTGACCTCTATAAAGAGATAGAATGCTCCATTCGGCTTCATGACGCGAGTTCCGGGAATGGCGGCGAGTCCCTTCGTCATCAACTCTCGCCTGTTATAAAATTGTTGTCTCATCTCCTCTACGGGACCTTGATCCCCCGTTAAAGCCGCAAGGGCGGCCATCTGAGAAACCGATGACGCATTCGAAGTGGTATGACTTTGAAAGGATGTCACCTTTTTCATTAAGGCAGCATCTCCTGCCATATACCCTACCCGCCAGCCTGTCATGGCGTAAGCCTTAGA
The DNA here is from genome assembly GCF_004123195.1 of Ammoniphilus sp. CFH 90114. Lineage (NCBI taxonomy): Bacteria > Bacillati > Bacillota > Bacilli > Caryophanales > Paenibacillaceae > Ammoniphilus > Ammoniphilus sp. CFH 90114. Next base: position 187,272 of record NZ_SDLI01000005.1, on the reverse strand, counting down.
CATGCCGTTCACCGTAATCGTACGCTCATACAATTGAGGATCCAGCGAGGCAATGCTGACATGCCGTTCTTCATAGATCAGCTTTTCGTAGATTTCATCAGAAACGATCCAAAGATCGTGTTCGATGGCCAATTTCCCTAGCTCTTCTAATTCTTCTTGGGTGTAGATCATGCCGGTTGGATTAGATGGTGAGTTTAAATGGAGCACCTTGGTTCGTGGGGTCAGATAGTTCTTGATGAGTTGAGGTGTCATTTTGAATTGTGTGTCGATGGTTGTAGGTACGAGAATAGGGGTTCCCCCTGCAAGCTCAATCATTGTCGGATAACTCACCCAATAAGGGGTCTGAAGGATCACTTCATCCCCTGGATTCAGGAGAGCTTGGTATAGATTAAACAAGGAATGTTTGGCTCCATTGCTTACCACAATTTGATCCGTTTCATAATCCAGTTGGTTATCCGCTTTAAACTTAGTTGCAATGGCCTTGCGCAAAGACATCATTCCCTCATTTGCGGTATATCGCGTATGTCCTTCGCGGATCGCCATGATCGCAGCTTCTTGGATATGTAGGGGTGTCTTAAAATCCGGCTCCCCAATCGTAAAGTTGAGGATATTCTTTCCTTGTTTGATCAATTCCTGTGTTCTCGCATTCAACGTTCCGGTTGGTGAAGGAGGGATACTTAAGATCCGTTGTGAAATTTCTTTCATGATCGAACTCCTTTTAATGTCACGTGATTCAGAACCTCAATGGTTCGATCGACATCCGTAAAATCGTTATAAGCATGAAACGCAAATCGAAGGCCCTTTCCTCGGGCAGCTGTTAGGACCTGCTGTTCTTTTAGCTTTTGTTGCATGGAAGCAGGTTCATCGAATTGAAGGGATGTCATCGTACACCTTTTATCCGGATTTAATGGTGTTAAGATGGTGTAGCCATTCTTTTGAGCTTCTTCTATAAAATATTGATGGATGGCTTTGGCTCTCTTCGATATCGCTTCAACTCCCATCTCTTGAATCAACTCCACCCCTGCTCGCGAAGCGTAGAGACAAGGTACAGCTCGTGTACCGGATTGGAACCTTTCTGCTCCATTAGCAAACTCTAGTGAAACGTCTGGATGAAAAAACGTACAGTCCCGCTGTGAATGCCAGCCGAACGTGGACGGGAACAGCTGATTGGCTAACTCTTGTCTCGTATAAAGAAACACGGAGCCCGGTACACCCAGCAAATACTTAGAATGCCCCCCCAACCAAAAATCCACGTTCCATTGATGCAAATCGATCGGTTCAACGCCTACAGCCTGATAGGAATCGACGAGCACTAAGGCTCCTCTTGCATGGGCTAATCGAATGATAGGCTCAATATCCATTTTGAAACCGTTCTCAAAATTCACATGGGTAATTGAAACGAGTAGCGTCGATTCATCAATGGCCGCCTCAAACTGTTCTAAATGGATGGTGCGATCTTCCAAACATCGGACAAACTCTACATTTCGTCCTTCCAAATCTTTTTGCGCTTGCCATTGCTGACCAATACCAGCAAACTCCAGATCTGTCGTTACAATCTTATTACGATCTTTCGTAAAGGGCAGGGCACTGATGACTCCTGCAAGCAGCACGGAAGCTGAGAAGGAATGAGCCAGCTCCTCTGTATGACAGTTTAATAATCCCGCCATCGCTGCTTTTAGTTGATTCAGCTCTTGAATCCACTCCTCTTCCCAACAAGGTCCCTTCTCTCCCCAGTCTGAAACATAACGTAGGAGAGCGTCTCTTACCCTTGTCGATTGAGCGCCATGAGCACAGGTTGCTAGATAGACCTTATTCTCAAGGATCGGAAACTGTTGACGAAAATCACTCCATGACACTACGATTCCTCCTTCCGCATCTTTCCATAGTCCTCTGCTACATCTAGCAAGTGAGCTCTCATGGTAGCCCGTGCCGCTTCCACATCTCGAGTTCGAATAGCCTCAAAAATCTTCTCATGGTAGCTGTAACTCTTATACTTATCCTCTTTTGACAACAATTCCTCACGAATCGTCTTCAAAAGATCGGCAATCGACTCGTAAACCTTAGAGAGAACATAGTTTTTCGCGGCAGCCACAATGGCTCCATGAAACGTAAGATCCGCCTCTAACGTAGGACGATTGAATCGAATGGCCTCGCGATGCATCTGCAACCCTAACTCCATTCTGTGTAAATCTTCCTCCGTCGCTACTTCCGCCGCCTTCCCACAAACCTCGACCTCAAGCATCAGACGAAACTCAAGTAATTCTTTCGAAACCTTGCTATCGAGTAACGCAGATACCACATAAGAATCCACTAGATGATTCACCTCAGTTTGCTTCACAAACACGCCGATGCCCATCCGTTTTTCCAAGACATTCATATCCGAGAGACTTCTCATCGCTTCCCTAACGGACGATCTTCCGACAGACAGAGTTTCCATGATCTCTCGTTCCGAGGGGAGTTTATCACCAACCGTGTAGTTTCCTTTTTTAATCTCATCTAAGATGTAATCGGTTACCAACTGGGTCACTGTCTTCGACATCTCCCTATCCCCCTCACTGAGTCACCCACCTAACATACCTGTCTGACAGGTCCGATGTGTTAGTGTAAATATAACAATAAATAAAAATCATGTCAATATTAAAAATATTTTTAGTTTGAGTACTCGAGAGTTGCTGACCTGCATGTAGATTTTAGGAGCGCGGACATAGAAGACGTTATTCCATACAAAAGGGTGGAAAAGGATTGTAAACCGGACATGGGGTCCGCTATTCGCTTAAAAATGCGAAAACAAGCTGTAATGGATCAATGTAACGGAACGTATGTCCGCTAGCCTTCATTTCGAGGCTATTTTCACGCGAATAACGTATCTGTTGTCCGCATGGACCCCATCTTAGCCTGAGCCCTCCTCTTTATTTAATAACCCATTAAGTTATAAAACCACTCCAAACTGGTCACTATGAGTAAGGCGTCAGCTCCTAAGTCTAACTCATGGAGGTGCCTAATGAAGGGTCAAATGTGGGATCAGTTTAAAAACGAAACCGCTGCCGAATTAGGAGTACCGAATTATGATGGGATAGACAAAGGTCTTTTACCTTCTCGCGTCAACGGAATGGTTGGTGGAATGATGGTAAGGAAAATGATTAATCTTGCAGAAGAAGTGATGGCTAATCAAGGACTCAACGAAACTATGATGAATGATCATTCGGTTTCTTACGAAGATCAAAATCGTGTGACACAAACACTGCAACAGGCACAGGTCATACCCGCCTACCAAATGCCGCCGCAAGAATCCTTTGACCAGCAACAACTGCATTAATCTGCTGACGCAAAAAGGAGCCCAACGGCTCCTTTTTTACGGTCTTCCTCATATCTCAGACAAATCCCCCAAAATATGATATTCTATTTCCTATAACGTTGTGTTAATATTCACACAAAGACAAAGATAGGAGTCCAACTAAGAGATGAGTATCATTCACGTGCAAAATGTCAATTATCGCAGAGATGGTCGTGATATTTTAACAGATATTTCCTGGAAAATGGAAGAGGGTCAACATTGGGCCTTCATCGGCCTGAATGGTGCAGGAAAAACGACCCTGCTGAAGATGATCAACGGATATATATGGCCCGTGGCTGGAACGGAAGCGTCTATTGAGGTGTTAGGAAAAACGTTTGGATCGGTTGATCTGAGGGAACTTCGAAAATCGATCGGTTGGGTAAGTAGTTCCCTTGCCGACAGCCTATCTCCTTCCCATACGGTTTCACAGCTTGTCATCAGCGGGAAATTCGCGACACTTGGCATTTATGACGAGGTTACAGAACAAGACGAAGCGAAAGCCGCATCCATCATGGAGGATATGGGAATTCAACATCTGACCGATCGACCTTTTGGGGTATGTTCTCAGGGCGAAAGGCAAAAAGTGCTGATCTCGAGAGCCTTGATGGCCTCTCCCCGATTGCTTATCCTTGACGAGCCTTGTACGGGGCTCGATATTTATTCACGAGAGAAGCTGCTGGCTGCTATAGAAAAACTAGGCGTAAACGGACCTTCCATGATCTATGTCACGCACCATATTGAGGAGGTTTGCTCCGTCTTTACCCATGCCTTGGTCATTCATGACGGAAGAATCATTGCGGCTGGGCCGAAGGAAGAAGTGATATCAGATGAAATCCTTTCAAGAGGATTGGGCCTCCCCCTTGAGGTGCAGTGGAAGCTGGGTCGCGCTTGGGTGCAATTAAAGGAAGGTATCCCTTTATAATGTCAGATCATCCCCCCACGTAATGGGGGGATGCCACAGAATCTCGTTGTTTGAGCGAATCTCGACTTATGCTCTTATTTTTTCGTTATTGGATTTGGACATGAACTTTCGTATAGTTCTCCGCTTTATTTTGAATTTCATCAAAGCATTGAGAGAAGGTCGCTGCGTCTAGTGGACGACTAAAAAGATATCCTTGCAAATGAAGGCACTCCTTTTGCTTTAGGGCTAGAAGGTGATCCAGATTTTCTACACCTTCAGCTACTGCTTCTATCTTCATATGCTTCGTCATAGAAATAATCGTTGATACAATCATTTCATCATTTTCATTCGTGGAGACACCGCGGACAAACGATTGATCAATTTTTAACCGATCTATCGCTAACTCTTTTAGGTAGCTTAGAGAGGAATATCCCGTTCCAAAATCATCAATACTTATCCTTACTCCCAACTCTTTAAGTTTCCTTAAGATATCCTTAGCATGATTAATATCCATCGTCATACTTTCCGTAATTTCTAACTCCAAAATGGAAGGATCTAGGTTGGTTTCTTTCAATATATTTTCGATCGTTTTTAGTAAATCAACGTGATAAAACTGTCTGACAGACAAGTTCACAGATATACCAAGAGAATGTCCATCGTTGTGCCAAGCTTTTAACTGCTTACATGCGGTTCGAAGCACCCATTCTCCAACCGGAATAATCAAACCGGTTTCCTCTAAAATCGAGATGAATTTGTTGGGTGTCACCATTCCCATGGTTGGATGTTGCCAACGGATGAGCGCTTCTACCGCAATAATTTTCCCAGTGTGAGAGTGAATCTGTGGTTGATACACTAAAGAAAACTGGCCCTCATCTAATGCTTTATGGAGATCACTTTCTAATATTAATCTTTCATATGATTTTTCATTCATGAGTGAATGATAATAGATAAATTCTTTATTTTGTCTTTTCGCTTCATTCATTGCAGTATGGGAGCTTTGTATTAAAAGTTCCATATTGTTGACTTCCTTAGAATAGTGGGCAATCCCCATTCTAACTTGGATGGTGATATCAAGGTGTTCTATTTGCAATGGCTGAGAGAAACTTTCTATAATTCTACTAGAAATCTCCTGAAGATCATGCTTATGGGTAACATAAAGGATGAATTGATTAGTAGACATTCTAGAAATAAATACATCCTTTGGCAACGACACGACAAGACGGTCCGCTACCTTCTGGAGGAGCTTGTCTCCCATACTGTAACCCAATGAATCATTAATAAACCCAAACCGTGCAATATTTAACATGACAACGGCATGTAGAGCATTCACATCTCCTTTCATAATAACCTCCGCCAACTTTTCCTTAAAATATCGCAGGTTAGGCAATCCCGTTAATTCATCATGATAGGCCATATGCTTCATGATCGCTTCTGTCTCTTTTTGGGCCTTATAAGGTTCTTCTACCGAAGAGATATAGATTGAATGCAATAAATAATAGTATCCTGCCACCTTAAAAAGATGACCAATGAAATTCTTGATATCATAGACATGTATGTACTGTGTAAACATGAACTCAGCAAAAATAAGATAAAACAAAGCTATCGTAAATATTGGTATATTTTCATTTTTTTCTCTAGAGAATCGCACGACAAACCATAAGGTAATGAGATGTAGACTAATGATCACATACTCTATCATATTCTTTAGCAGTGTAGTCCCAATCCCATCCATGACTAGAATAGGTAACTTTTCAGAACCAATGATAATGACACAGGCCCAGACAATCGCGTAGGCGATAAAGAGCAAATACACGTAATACCTTATCCTTGGACGCACCACCTTTTCCGGCAATAAAACAATTATAAAGAATAAGGCGCTCGTTGATCTCGCAACAATCCAGAACCAAGTTGCTTTTTGAACGGAACCCTCCGAGAAAAAGAAGGGCATTCCTTTGTAACTAATCGTATGCAATAAGTCTAGAATACCTATCGCTAAAAAAAGGCCCCCCATAACTAACCGATGGTTCGATAACGTATGAGGGAAGATCATCCAGGCTTGGATCGCGATCGTAAAAGATACTACTATACTCATTAATTCTAAAATCATGTGGATAGAAGTATAATTCTTCATGCCAAACATAGCATAAAGAGAGTCGCTAAATAGATAGGCCATGCCAATGATAGTTAAAGGAACGATGATATGTATTTTTAATTTCCCCATAAACTTCCCCCAAACGATCCCACGGAAAAGGGAATCTTGTATTAACCTTTACACCTTAAACCGTCCAACTGTCGCTTGAAGCTCTTCGGCCATTTTTGATAGGAAAGTAGACGAAGATGAGATTTCTTCCATCGATGCCAATTGCTCTTCCGTTGAAGCAGATACTGTCTGGGTACCTAAAGCCGTTTCTTCTGCAATGTTCGAGATCGCTTGAATCGATTCCACAACCCGACTGCTTCCTTCGTTCAATTGCTTGGCAGCAACAATAACCTCCGACACATGCTTCACTACGTTTTCCACTGCTGATTGAATTTGGTTAAACGATTCTCCCGTTTCACTAACGATTTGGATCCCTTGTTCCACTTCTTTTGTTGCTTGATTCATAGAATCCACGGCAGACTTCGTATCAGTTTGAATGACATAAATCAGTTCCGTAATCTGTTGTGCTGATTGGGCGGATTGCTCTGCTAGTTTTCTCACCTCATCCGCTACCACGGCAAACCCTCTTCCGTGTTCCCCTGCCCGTGCAGCTTCTATGGCTGCATTCAACGCCAACAGGTTGGTTTGACTGGCGATGTCCGTAATCACTTTTACAATCTCACTAATTTCTACAGATCGATCCCCAAGCCCCTTCACTTCTCGTGCTAACCCTGATACGGTATCACTGATCGAATGAATTTGATGGATGGCCACTACCACAGAACTACTTCCTTCTTCCGCCTTACCCGATGCATAAGTGGTTGCATCCTGTACAATCTGGGTACTAGTAGAAATCTGCTCCGCTTGATCCGCCATCTGCCGAATAACAGAAACACTTTGCTGAACGCTATGCACTTGACTCTCCGCCCCTGTGGCTACTTCCTGCATCGTGTAAGCAATATGTTCAGTTGCCTGATTGGTTTGATCTGCACTAGCCGATAATTCTTCGGAAGCCGCGGCAACCTGAACCGCATTCCCATGAACAAGCTGGATGAGATTCTTTAAATTTAAGGTCATTTGATTAAAATCTTGAACTAAGGAACCCAATTCATCCCGGGTCTGTGATACTAACGGCTCTACAGTAAGGTCTCCGTTCGAGACGCGTCGAACCTGTTCAACAACCGAACGAATAGGATTAGATAGATGTTGGGAAAACCAGTAAATAATAATGAGTCCAACAACCAATGAAATGGAGATCGTCGTTAATAGGATTTTTAAAATGCTATCTGCTCCTGAATTAAAGTCCATCATATAGGACCCAGCAGCAATAATCCAATTCCAGTGTGGATCTTGTTCCGTATACGTTATTTTGGGTGCCAACTCATCCGGTTGATCGGGAAGTGGCCAATCGTAGTAGGTAAATCCTCCTCCACCTTGAGCTTTACTTACCAATTCTTGTACAAAGAATCTTCCGTCTTCCGTTTGTATACCCCAAGAATTCTGACCTTCAATACTTGGATGAGCTATTTGAGTACCTTCTTCGTCGATAATAAACAGATAACCATTTTCCCCAACATCGATCCGCTTATTAATCGGCCTCTTTCCACCCTCCTGTTTTTCTCCTAGAATCGCTATTTTTACTTGCTCTTGTGCCTCCTCTAAAGAAATGACACCTTCATCGACTTGTTTTTGTAATGCGCCTATCATCTCTATCGTTAATCGAACATCATTTTTCAATCCGATAGAACCAAGCTCATTCAAATTATTTTCAGCTGATTGATAACTAATCAGTCCAACAATAAAACTCGGAACACAGAGCAACAGTAATGAAATCAAGAGTAGTTTCAGTCTAATCGTTATCTTCACTTTCATTCCTCCGTTTAGCCATATTATCATTAAAGATCACATAGATTGTAAAACTATGTATAGTCTTACATAGGGTATATTCTAATCACCTCATCATGACATTCATATTAGCCAAATGGTAGCAGGTAATCCCCTACATTTTTAATAGGGATTCCCCTACTTCTCCTATTTCTTATCCTAGCTCTGATACTAAAGGAAGTCGTACTTCTAAATTTAAGGTTTCATCGTAGGTAATAGTTAGATTCCCGTCTAGAATCAGCACTCTTTCCTCTAAACTAGAGAATTCAATCCTTTTATTCTTTAATTCCTCTTGATAGATCGCTTCCAGCTCTTTTCCTGAGAGCATGATCTTCAACAAATAGTCCTGACGATCGAGACTAAGGGTCATCATGACGAAATCTAGCTTTGTCCTCTTCATGTAATAAGTTAGCATCTCATGTCCTATGCGATAGATCACGGTTTTAACTTCATCACCCATCCCCTCTTCAGAAATGGAAGAGGAGATATGGGTTTTTATTGCATACTGCTTTTCTATATGATGAAGAAGAGATCTGAAGGCCGGTAATAATCCAAGATCATCTAATAAAGCTGGTCGCAACTGAAAAGATAGTTCATTCACTTGAATAATAGATTCTGAAATCATCTTATTTAAGCCCTCTAAATGTTCCTTCATCTCTATATTTGCACTTTTTGAATCCATTAATTTTATAGCTAGTGCCATACTGTAGAGAATCTGTCCTGTACCATTCTGCAATTCGTAGGCAATCTTTTTTCGTTCCTGTTCTTGAACGATGAATAAGTTATGGTGGATTTGCTTTTGCAGACGTCGTTCACTTTCTAGCACTTTTACTCGGGTTTGTATGAGCTCCTCCAATACTCCTGTAATGTTCTCATTGTCTTGAGTTGTTCTCTGTTTCCCTTCATTCATTGCTTCATACAACATCAAATCATCATCATCTTGTACCTTCCTATTTAAACTTACCCTTTCCTCTATTGACGATAAGGGCAACATGCTCTTACTCACATTTGAAAGCATGGAGTTTACATTTTCCGCTAACTTTCCAATCTCATCCTTTAATCGCACTTCGACAGTCCGGGTATAATCCCCCTTTAAGGCTTGATTCATCACCAAATTGATTTCATGGAATCTTCTATACAGATACTCAGCAAAAAAATGAGCAGCACAAGCCCCAGTAATCAAGGAGATACAACCAGACAGGATGAAATGAATCTTTAAATCTTGAAGCCGCTCCTTATAAATGATCTCTTCGCGCCCTCCCGCACCGACAATCCAGTCCCAAGGTTCGTAGTAGGCTTGAAAGGCTATGAACGTATATACAGGTTCTCCAGGATTCTTCCATAGTTCTCGAAATACATATCCCGTTTTTTCAGGATTGGACCAACTCTCTCGGACGGTAAACTTTCCTTCTACTTGATAATCCCAATAGTTCTTATCTTCCATATCAAAGGGGTGCATTTTCATCGTTCCATCGGGACTAGACGCCCAAACATACATATAATTATTTGTAGACATCTTAGAATTTTGGATATCACGAGAACCATCACTGCCCTTAGGACCAAGAGCATAATCACGAACGATATCCTGAGCTTCTTTCAGCGTGAGATCTCCTGCTATCACTCGTTGATTCATGGCGTCGATAAAACCCACCGTATCTTTTAACACATTCGTAAACATCTCTTCCCCAACATCAAGTACCTTTTGTTTCGCATAAAGATAAGCATTTACATAGGTAAGCGTTAAAGAGAACAATAAAATGATAAATACCACGACTTTCAGTTGAAAACGGATGGAGTAAAAACCTTTAACAAAACGTACCACATTGATCGCCTCTCAAAAGTTGTGATTAGACACCGCTTCCCTTATTTTGCAAAAATCACCTTATCTTTTCTATCCGGAGTTTCCCTATTTTTTTATAGGGAATCTAGAAAAAAAAAAAAGAATCTCTTAAGAGACTCTCTCCTTGGTACTATCCTTTGAATGTAATATGATGTGAATTCTTGTCCCCACACCCACCACAGAATGAACGTGGAAGGATCCATCTAATAATTGTACTCTCTCCTTCATTCCACAAAGCCCTGTACTTGTGCTCTGAATCGCTGATGAATCAAATCCAACACCAAAATCCTGAATGAAAAGTTCAATATCCTTCGTATATTTGAGCTGAATGAGGATCCTATCCGTTTTTGAATATTTTGCCGCATTATTTAACACTTCTTGAAAAATGCGATAAAGGGAAACTTCTGTGATGGAATCCAGTCTCCTGGTCTCTCCTTCCAGCTGAAAATTCACTTGAATACGATGAATCTGTTGGTAACTCTCTATAAACGCCCGAATGGTCGGAACAAGTCCCAACTCATCGAGAATAGCGGGGCGTAGGTTAAAAGCAAGACTCTTAACATCTTCTAATGCCAAACTCGTGATTTCTTCCATTCTATTTAATAGTTCCTGTTCGTCTGACTCGTGTGTTTTCCTACCTATTAACCTGAGTGTAATCAGCAAGCTGTATAAAGCTTGGCCGATTCCATCATGCAAATCCCTTGCTACTCTTTTTCTTTCCTCTTCTTGCGTTTCTAAAATTTTTCTTGTCATCTGTTTCTGATGTCTTTTTTCACTTTCCGATAATCTATTCCTCGACTGTACGACTTCCTGATATATTTCCCTAAATTCGGGTAAAAAAGCAGATTGCTTTTCCTCTTGATCCAAGTCCATATTCTTTACCCGATCTCTGAAGGTTTGAATACTCTTATCATATTGAGTGGTAATGTATTTGGTAGCAAACAACGATAATATTAAAAGAATAATAACGGCAATACTTCTTGTCTTTAAGGCCTCAAAAAACTTTTGGTAGACATCATCGATCGCCATATTCCCCCAAACGTGACCAATAACTTCACCGTCACGAATAACCGGATGTATAACGGCTACTACCAACGAGTTTCTGGTTTGGGAGTAATTATAAAAACGGTAGGGTTGTTTGGAGTCATATACTGTTCTTGCCAGCGAGGTGGGACTAATATCTATTAACCCCTCCTTTGTAAAATCAGGACCAAAGGCCACAATAGACTGTAAATCATGCACATAATAGCCAGCCCCATATTGAGGAAATGATTGGGTAATTCTATCCACAATAGGCTGTAGAATCTCATTATAATAATTGATCTTCTCTTCCTTCGTTTTTAGTTCCTCCCGATCTCTTAGTAAATCTTCATAAGACCCTACTAACTGTACATCTAGTAAACGTGCAATTGAACCCGTTGTCTTGTACTCTTGTTCTAAGAGATCTGACCATAACTCATAGGCTTTAATACTTGTCATACACAAGGTTATCGTAAAAACAAGCCATACCGTAAAGATCCTTATTTTTCTCTTAACCGAGATCATGAGTTAGGTTTCCTTTTCAGCTTCAAGCAGGCCTTTTTTTAATGCATAATTAATTAACTCCGGTCTAGTTTTCAGTTGGAGTTTCTCCATAATCTTCATCTTATAGGATTCGACTGTTTTCACTGAGACATAAAGCTTCTCTGAAATCTCTTTATAGGAGTACCCCAGCGTAATTAACGGAAGAATCTCTTTCTCTCTTTCCGTTAACAGATCGTATTGATCGGTTTCAGCTCCCCGCTCCACCTTTGTTACAAATTCTTCTATTAATATTTTAGCTGCACTTGGGTACAAATAGGCCGCACCACTATGAACCGTACGAATAGCATTCATCAAGTCGGAATCATGAGCATTTTTTAATAAATAACCAGATGCTCCAGCCTTTAACATGTGGAACAAATATTCTTTATTATCATGCATCGTTAAAATGAGTATCTCAATCTCAGGTGCCATCGCTTTAATTTTTGTCGTTGCAGACAATCCGTTTTCACCAGGCATATTAACATCCATAATTATCACATCAGGCTTTAATTCCAAAGCTTTATGATAGGCATCGATCCCATCAGAGGCTGTACCTATGACTTCCATGTCATCCTGTGAACCGATTAACATCGACAAACCCGATCGGACCACATGATGGTCATCAGCAATTAACACTCGTATTTTCATTCGAACCCATCCTACTTTAGTCTTAGTTTTATTTACCTACATTATAGCAAATCCAGACAAAGAATGGCATTTTTCTTATTTTTTCACAAAAAAACGAGCCCTCGTGAGCCCGTTTAGATCTAATACTACTAGTTATCTCTCGTTCTATTTAACTGCAGTAGTATCGTAAGTCTTTACAGTGGGTGGAACATAAGAATCAAACTGCTCTATTAACGCATGAGGACTCAATGGCTGACGAATTACAGGATTTGATAAAAAGGTTTAAAGTATAATCGTCTTTCGTAAAACGGAGGATAAATCTAAAAGCCGGTTCCCACGAAGGGAGCCGGCTTTTGTTTCCGATAGACAAAGAAGCGGAAATCCTTACTATATTCTCTATTGTCCCCTATTCCCCTAACAAATACTGGATAACCGAATTAGTCAGGTTGGGAACGATGTGAAAGGAATATTCCATTTCGACTCTTTCATACTTCTTATGCGCATCCCATCCATAAGGTCCGATATTAATAACTGGAACCTGCAAGGCGCGGATATCATCAAATTCAACCTTGAGCTTTTTGCCCCAGCATGGTGTGTTTTGGATCATCGCGTCAATGGCTTGTTCGTCGTCACTTAAGGCCACAAAGCTCATATCCGAAATATAAGGGAAGAAGTTTCGAATGACCATCGGATGAGGATAATACGGCTGGACTTCCTCTAACGCTTTATCCAATCCCTCTATTAACGTGCGCTCTTTCTCGTCCTTCCCGGATAATTCAATCCTTGGCGAGTAGAGAGAGGAATAAAACAAAATGATCGCTGGGCTTCGATCCTTCATCCACTTCCAAGCTTCCTCCACTACCCGTGCGGAAAACATACGGGTATCGAGGCTTTGATCTTCTAATAGCTGTTCCTTGAATTCACGCATATGTAAAGAATACGTCTCGCCATAAAATTCCTGAAGCTGCTGATCCATCTCCTCATAGGTGAGAACCCTTGGTTTCCATTCCGGTTCCCGGTAGGGCTCCCCGCTTGATTTACAATAGGCTTGATAGTTATTCTTAAACTCTTCTAAAGCTTGACTAAAAGCGAGTTCCGCTTGCTGCTTCAATTTGTCCAAAACATCTTTAGGGGTCCAGGAATGGACAAAGAAGTTATAGTAGACATAGGCTGACAAGGCGGTTTGTACCGTATAGCTAGGCTTCAAATCGGTCTGTTTCAATGATACCGGTGGGACGGTGATTTCCCCAAGCCCCTCATCACATAATTCGGGATTATAATTGATTTGCTTGGTTAAATAGGCGGCAATAAAATTGGGATCTAACCCTTCAAAGCAGGATCCAACATGGGTTTCTGCTCCGGTAATGAAGAAGGACGGAAGCAATTTACCGACGGTCCCCCTGTAGATGTAACGGTTATTGTCCCCTTCATATCGAGGGGAAACAAAATCGGAGTTGATGGCTCCTACATAATCCAGTCCGTATTCCTTTTTCCAGGAAAGTAAGGTTTTTAGGGCGGAAAGAATACCGTGCGAGCTGTCTTCTTCATCGCATTCCGAGATCAATATTAAGTTGCCGGATAACAGATCAGGGTTCTCCGAATAATACTTTAACAAATACATGTGACTGGCAACGCCGCTTTTCATATCGAGGGACCCTCGTCCGAACATCCACTCCCCTGATTCTAAGTGTTCACGGATCAGTGGAGAGACTTCTTCCTTCCTCATCTCTTCCCTTAGCGGATCCGGACTGCAAGCTAGCGGTTTGAGCTGGTTAAAATCCTCAATGCCTACAGTGTCCAAATGCCCCATCAGGATCATCGTTCGAGGACTCGGTGCTTTGGTCCCTTCGACTCGAGCAAGTACATTATATCGGACCTGTTCATCATTCAGGGTTTTTTCTAGCACAAGTGAACTCGGATTGTTCTTGAAGTATGGCCACTGTGATATGGTTTCGTAAATATGGTGAGCCATGGCGGCTTCCCCTTGTGTGTTCACTACGCTCTCGACTTCCACTAACTGCTTCGTTATAGACAGTACTTCTTCTTTACACGATAACATGGGACCTAACTCTCCTTTATCTTTTGAATATAACGTTCCATGCGGTTCATCCCTTCTTGTAACACCTCTAGCGAACTGGCATACGAGATCCGGATATAACCTTCACCATATTCGGAGAAAGTACTTCCTGGAACGACCGCGACTCTTTCTTCCTCAAGCAACCCGATGGCGAAATCATAAGATTTCATGTCAAGCTTTTTAATAGAGGCGAACAGATAAAAGGCTCCGTTCGGCAGAATCGCATCTAATCCCATGCCGATGAGTCGATCATAAACATAGTTCCGTCTCTTTTGGTACTCTTTTTTCATTTCTGCTGGGTCATGAAGTCCATGAGTCAATGCCTCGAGTGCAGCGTACTGACTGATGGTGCAAGAAGCTATCGTGCTGTACAAGTGAACTTTCAGCATTTCTTCACTTAAGTAGGCAGGAGCGCAAGTAAATCCAATTCTCCAACCCGTCATGGAGTGAGATTTCGAAACCCCGTTAATGACAATGGTCTTCTCTCGCATACCAGGGAGAGAGGCAATGGAGATATGTTCCCCCTCATAAACGAGCTCACTATAAATTTCATCCGAAACGACGAAGATCTTTTTATCCTTTAACAGATCGGCCAGTTGAAGCAGGTTATCCGAGTCCGTCACGCTTCCTAATGGATTGGAGGGATAAGGCAGAACAATACAACGTGTACGTTCCGTTATCTTTTCGGCAATGGCATCTGCCGTTACCTGAAACTCCGTGATACTTGTATCCACATAAACGGGAACCGCACCACATAGTTCGATTAAAGGTGCATATCCGGGATAGACCGGGGCCGGAAGAATGACTTCACAGCCCTCTTCTAAGATCGTTCTGAAGGCGATATCTAGTGCTTCACTTGCGCCATTGGTCGTAATGATTTCCTTCTCAGGATCATAGGAAAGCTGATATTTTTCATGAACAAATTCACTAACGGCTTTTCTTAATTCATACAACCCGGCATTATGTGTATAGCCCGTTTTATTTTCTTCAACCGCCTGTATGCCAGCCTGCTTGATATGCTCCGGTGTCGGAAAATCCGGTTGTCCAATCGTTAAATTGATCGCATCCGGGAATTGAGAGACCAAATTGGAGAAATGTCGAATTCCGGGCACAGAAAGTTTTTTTACTCTTTTGTTGAGAAGATCCTTCATTCCTTATCCTCCATTTTTGTTCTTTTACTTGAATAGCGATGGCAGCCATGTGGACAGCGTTGGAACATACGTGATTACAAAAAGAGTAATCAGCATCATGATCAAGAAGGGAACGACCGCTACCGTTATTCGTTCAAGAGGAATTTTACTTACGCTTGATGCCACAAATAAATTCACACCGAGCGGTGGTGTAATAAAGCCAATCGCCAGATTCGCCACGAGAATCACGCCGAAGTGAACGGGATCTACTCCCACTTGTGTCACAACGGGCAACAAGATCGGCGTTAAGACGACCAAAGCAGAGATGGTGTCAATAAACATCCCTACGATTAAAAGAAAGACATTGATAGCTAGAAGAATGACAAACTTGCTATCCGATAGAGATGTAATATATTGTCCGATGGCATTGGGAATTTGCTCGAGTGTCATGATGTAAGCAAAGGAGATCGAGAGACCAATAATAATCATGGTCGAAACATTGATAAGAACAGCTTCTACTAAACTATCATAGACTTCCTTCCATCCCAGCTCTCGATGCACAAACACCCCAATGATGGCTGCGTACACTACGGCAACAACAGCCGCTTCGGTAGGAGAAAAGATCCCTCCGTAGATCCCCCCCAGAATAATGACGGGAATCAGCAGGGCCCACTTGGCTTCATAGACGGCACTTAGCACCCTGGCAAAGGTTACTCTCTCTGTCGTAACCGGAGCATAGTTATTCTTTTTAGAAATCATATAGGAAACGATCATCAAGCCTAAGCTGATGACCAAACCAGGAAGGACACCAGCCAAGAACATGCTTCCGACCGACACACTTCCGATGACTCCATATAAAACAAAAGGAATACTTGGAGGAATGATAACTCCAATGGAACCCGCCGTGGCCGTTAGGGCCGCAGCAAAACCGGAACCATATTGCTTCTCTTTCATGGCTGGAATCATGAAGGATCCTATGGCCGCTACCGTCGCTGGGCCAGACCCTGAAATAGCTGCAAAAAACATACAAGCCACAACGGTTACCATGGCAAGGCCTCCGACCATCCATCCGACGAGAACGGTGGCTAGATCCAGCAATCTTTTCGAAACGCCGCCTTTCCCCATTAAGATTCCAGCCAGCATAAAAAACGGAATCGCCATAAGCGGGAATGAATCTAAGGCCGTAAACGCTTTTTGCGTAATAATGCTGACAGTCAAGTCTGTGGTGAACGCGATCGTCAGTAGGGCGGATAGGCCTAAAGCTATGGCTATAGGGACATTAAGTAATATGAACAGGAACAGACTTCCAAACAGTGTTGCAATAGTCACGGACACTCCTCCTTTCTGCTCGCTTAAGCGCTTTTAGAATCCGACATATCTGGAGAGGGACTAGAGCATTGAAATAACCAGATGACTTGCTGAATGAGTCTGATGGACATTAATAGTCCACCGAGAGGAATCGCAGTGAAGAGAATCCACATGGGGATTTCCATCGCTGGTGAGGTTTGTCCCGCCTTGAACATCTTCATCACCATCTGTGTTCCCTGAATGGCGAGGAATAAAGATAGACCAAACCAAGCCAATAACGCAAAAAGATCGATAATTTTTTGGATTTTTTCATTAAATATTTTCTTGAATGCCTCGACTTTAATATGGGCGCTTTTACGGACAGCATAACTTGCGCCAATCCACACTTGCCATATATGGATATAACGGGCAAGCTCCTCGGACCAGCTTAAGGAGGATCCTATAATGTAACGGCTGATCACTTGGGAAAATATCAGGACGACCATGATTACCATCGTTAAGACAAGGAAGCCCTCTTCCAATTTCTCATCTAGTAATTTTCGAATAGACACAAGTGTCCCCCTCTTCCACAATTTAGATAAAGGGATTCCCCTAGCAGGAATCCCTCTGATTATTATTCGTTAGACTTTAAAGCAAGATCAATAAGATCTTGTCCGATCTCTGCAGCGAACTCATCATATACCGGCTTAGAGGCAGCAACAAAAGCGTCTTTTTGCTCTGAAGTCAATTCATTCACTTCCATACCGCTCGCCTTCAAGTCTGCCAAGAACTTATCGTTTTGCTCTTCACACAGCTGGCGCTGATAATCACGGAACTCTACGCTTGCTTCTTCGATCACCTTTTGAACATCAGCAGGCAAGCTGTTATAGAAGTCTAAGTTGGACAATAGAATGGTAGACATGTAGACGTGACCACTTAGAGTCAAATACTTCTGAACTTCATAGAATTTGTTTGTATAGTAAAGAGAAATCGGGCATTCCATCGCATCATATACCTTTTGCTGCAAGGCTGTATACAACTCTCCAAAGGCGAAAGGAGAGGCATTCGCTCCAAAGGCATTGAATGTCGCTGTATGTACAGGACTTTCCAGTGTACGGAATTTAATCCCTTTCAGATCCTCTGGAGTTTGGATTGGCTTTACATTATTAGACATGTGACGGAAACCATTTTCAGCAAACACGAGTCCTTTGAAACCATTTCCTTCTAAGTCTTTAAGTAAGGTTGTTCCTAGTTCTCCATCTAAAGCATTTCGAGCGGCCTCCTCACTTTTAAATAAGAAAGGCAAGTCAAAAACCATAAATTTTTTGTTAAATCCGGAAATAGGGGCTAAAGCAGGCAAGGTCATTTCTACGTTCCCTAGCTGTACAGCTTCAATAGCCTCGCGGTCAGATCCAAATAAAGATCCGTTAGGATATAAAGTTACCTTTACCCTTCCTTCCGTTTTCGTTTCTACTGTTTCTTTAAACTTTTCCAGAGCGAGATGACTTGAATGATTCTCCGGAACCAAGTGGGCAATTCGAAGGTTGAATTCCCCTGACTTCGCCGCTGGCGCTGTTGCAGAACTTGAATTTGATTCTGATGCTGCGGGTTGAGTTTGGTTTCCGCCTCCGCAAGCGGTTAGAACTAGAAGAACGGATGCCATCAAAAATGATGTTAACTTTTTCATACTAGACCTCCTTGGCAACTTGTTTTAGTCTTGCTTCGATATTCTGTATATGGATTTTCATCGCTTCACCGGCAGCCCCGGGTTGGCGATGACGAAGCGCCTCAATAATTGGCAAATGTTCAGAGAAAGCAATCGCTGCGTACTCTTCCAAGGTGCCGGAAAGAATTAAATAGTTTCGATAGAAATGAGTGTTAAGTTGCTCAATGAATTCTTTCAGTTTATGGTTGCTGTTCATCTCCGCAAGCATAATATGGAACCGACTGTCACTCTCTATAAATTGATACATATCATTCTGATCGATGGCCTCTTTCTGCTCTTGGATCAATTCATCCAGCTTGTCCAACCAATCGTCTGTCATATAAGAAGCAATCTGTTGGGCATTGAAGGGTTCAAGTAATTGACGAAGCTGCAGAGTATGATCCAGATCCATCTGACTATACTCAGCCACCTTTGCCTTTTTCCCTGTTTCTAGTTCTACTAACCCTTCATACGCTAATCTAGTTATAGCTTTACGCAGAGGGGTGCGGCTAATTCCAAGCATTCCCGCTATCGATTCCTCGGGCAACGGATCTCCTGGAAGAAAGTCTCCTTGAATAATCGCTCTCTTCAACTCACGGTATGCTCGATCAGACAACGTTTCTGATTGTGGTAGTTTCGCGAGCACGAAAATAGGTCTCCTTCCTCCAATTTACTGTATACAGGATACCGAATCCAGAATACGGTGTACAATTAGTATAAATTGATATAATGTAAAAGTAAATTATTTTCTCTATATTTTTCGTAGTCTTTGAATTGAATTTATTCACCTTACTTCATAAATGACGAAGTCCTTCCCGCCAGGGAATACTATTTTATTTGGAATAGGAACCCCAAACGGAATCATTGTAATACTTATCCATGAATAAAGATGCATCTGTGAATATGAATAGGGGAAGCTTAGCCCTTGGCCCAGCTTCCCCTTTTTTCCTTTTATAAGTCCTGCAATGCTTTTCTCCTCATCCACTTCTTGGCGAGCACGCCATGGCTCGGAGAAAAGAGAACTGCTAGAACAAACAATCCACCTGCAACAGAGATCATACACCCTGCAATGGAAGCATCCAGCAGATAAGCCAAGTAGTAGCCCATCACGGAACTAAGGATTCCGATTATTATGCTGAGAACGATCATGACTCCCAGCCTTTCAGTTAACAAGTAGGCTGTAGCAGGAGGCACGACCAGCATCCCAACAACTAAGATTGCACCTACGCTTTCAAAGGAAGCAACAGTTGTCATGGATACAAGACCCATCAGCAAATAGTGAAAAAAGGCTACCGGAATGCCTATGGCTGCGGCCATGGCCGGATCAAAGCTGCAGACTTTAAATTGCTTGTAGAACAAGCCAATCAGGAACAAGCCCACCAGCAATGCCCCCCCGACCGACCAGACGGATTTAGGCAGCGTTACTCCAAGAATCTCTACTGTATTCCATGGGACATAAGCAATTTCACCATAGAGAACGCAATCTAAATCCAAGTCAATGTCCCGCGTATATAAGCTTACCAGCACAATGCCAACCGAAAAAAGAGCGGTAAATACGACTCCTATCGAGGCATCGGATTGGACCCCGCTGTTTTGAAACATTTGAATGAGGAAGACGGTAACTAAGCCTAAAATGGAAGCCCCCAGCATCAAGGCAACGGAATCTCGGGAACCGCTGATTAAAAAAGCGATGACGATGCCCGGCAGCACCGAGTGACTAATGGCATCTCCCACCATGGCCATGCGCCTCAAGACCAGGAAGCATCCTACCAGACTGCAGCTAGCAGCAACGAGAGCACCGGTAAAAATAATCCAAAAATCATTCATCCTACTTTCCCTTCTTTCACGTGGTTCATCCCATTGCCTTTACATTGCGCTTTATTCATCAGTACTTCCTTCCTTACAGCCTTCCTGAGCAATACCTTGGCTATAACCCCTCGTTTAGGCGCAAACAGCACCGATAAAATAAAGATTATAGTAGCTGCCAGAACGGTTAAGGGCCCCGTGGGCAAATGATGAGCCATCGTGCTCACCCAGGTACCTAAGAAGCCACTGATCAATCCGAATAACCCGGACAACACAACCATGACACCTAGCCGTTCTGTCCAATAGCGTGCAGCAACCGCAGGGGTAATCAGCAACGAGGCCATTAGAACAACACCTACCGCTTGAATACCAACCACGACTGCCACCACAATGAGGAACATGAGCAATTGATCTAGGAAAGCCACAGGAAAACCTAGCCCTCTTGCAAATCCAGGATCAAAGCTTAACAGCTTGAATTCCTTAAAAAAAAGAATGCACATGGTAATTAAAAATAGGGAAATGACCATCATCGTATTCACATCGGATTGAACCATGGAAGCCGCTTGCCCAAACAAAAATTTATCCAGCCCGCTCTGATTTCCGCTCTCACTATGCTGAATTTGCGTGAGAAGCACAATGCCAAATCCAAAGAACACAGAGAGAATAATCCCAAGTGCTGAATCTTGCTTGATTCGGGTGTTTCTGGTAATAAAACCGATCGCAAATGTAGCCAATATACCAGCAACTGCTGCCCCGATGAGAAAGAAGAGAATCGATTTCGTTCCTGTGATCATAAAGGCAATACACACGCCGGGGAGCGCGGCGTGAGCCAGCGCATCCCCCATCAAAGATTGTTTGCGAAGATAAGCAAAGCTGCCCAACACCCCACTGCTCAGGCCCAGCAAAATGGAACCCATGAGGATCCATTGCGTATTCGGATCTAAGAATACTTCAAAACCGCTCATAACCTCCACTCCTTATGACAACAACAAGGAGGGTTCATGGCCATGATCTAGGATGGTAAGCTTCCCCCCATACGTCCGTTGCAAATTTTCTTTCGTGAACACCTCGGCGGTAGGGCCGATATGCTTTAAATCAACGTTTAACAACATCACCCAATCAAAGTATTCCTTAACAGTTGCCAAATCATGATGAACGACGAGCACTGTTTTTCCTTGTTTCTTCAGCTCATTTAGCAACGTAATAATCGCTTTTTCCGTTGCAGCATCCACGCCGACAAACGGTTCATCCATGAAATACAATTGCGCATCCTGAGCTAAGGCGCGAGCCAAGAATATTCGTTGCTGCTGCCCGCCTGACAATTGACTGATCTGACGATCAGCAAAATCAGCCATTCCCACTTTTTCCAATGATTCCATCGCTATTTTCCGTTCTTTGGAACCCGGCCACTTAAACCAACCAAGATGGCCGTATCTACCCATCATTACGACATCAAGGGCACTCGTAGGAAAATCCCAATCTACGGACTCCCTTTGGGGAACATAGCCTATGAGCCTTCGTTGCTTTTCGTAAGTCTTCCCATATATTTCCACCCCGCCTGTTACACGAGGAATCAAGCCCAGCGTCGCTTTGATCAACGTCGATTTTCCTGCTCCATTGGGACCGATAATGCCAATCAATGTTCCTTCCGGAATCTGAAACGAGACATCGGTCAATACCGGTTTTTTCTGATAGGCTACCGTCATCTCCCATACTTTCAAAGGCGTGTTTGACATGCTCGTTACCTCCTAGGGTTACGCATTATTTGAGCGCGTTGACAATGGTATCAACATTATGCCGAACCATTCCGATATAGGTTCCTTCTTCCGTCCCTTCTTTCCCCATCGCATCCGAGAATAATTCTCCACCAATCTTGAGCTCGTGCCCCATTTCCTTTGCCCCTTCCACCACGGATTCAATCGCTTTTTGAGGGACGCTGGATTCAACAAACACGGCCTTGATTTTCTTGGAAACGAGATAGTCTCGCAGCTCCGTTACGTCCTTTGATCCATATTCCGATGCCGTACTGAGTCCCTGCAATCCGCGTACTTCCATATCATAAGCTTCACCGAAGTATCCGAAGGCATCATGGGCCGTTACCAAAACACGGGATTCCTTCGGAATACTCGCTAATTGCTCTTTAGCGTAAGCATCTAGCTCTTCTAGCTTCTTTAAGTACTCCTCCGCATTTTTCTGATAATCTGCTTGATGTTTCGAATCGAAGGCACTGAGTTCATCCCTTACCTTTTCAACCGCCTTCATCCAAAGCTGAACATTAAACCACACGTGCGGATCAAATTCCTCTCCTAGAGAAGCATCCCCAGCGAGCAATTGGGATCGATCAATGCCATCGGTCACAGCAACCGTGGGCTTCGTAGAAGACATCTTCTCTAGGATATCTCCCATTTTCCCTTCCAAATGAAGTCCGTTATAGAAAATCAGGTCAGCTTCATCAAGCTTCTTGATATCCCCTTGGGAAGCCTTATAGAGATGAGGATCTACTCCAGCCTTCATAAGGCCTACAGCTTCGACATGCTCTCCCCCAACCTCTTTTACAATGTCCGTAATCATTCCAATCGTCGCCGTTACCTGAATCGGCCCTTCCTGATCCCCTGCACTGTTCCCTTGAGTGGTGGTTTGGGCACATCCTACCAAGATGACACTCAAAGATAATCCTACTGAAATCAACCATTTTCTCATCACAATTTCCTCCTGCATTTCAGAATTTTACGATGGACAAAGTTTTTCACGAAGGCAACTTTTTAGTTAAAAAAAGGGATATGTATTTTTGCCAACGGAAATAATATTTTAATAGACTAAATTTGTTTCCTTAAGGAAACTTTATAAGAGAATTATAATCAATTAAGGCTAATTTGTGAACCCTTCTATTCAAATTATTTAACCAACTATTTGCTGCCTTATTTAAGATAGCGAATAAAGAAAAAGCCCCATCCGGTTATTACACGGATTGGGACTCTTTCATCTGTAATGGGCCAAAGCGCTCCAGCCAATCCACTAACTCTTTCTCGTGAAGAGGTTTGGAGAAATAATAACCTTGTATTATTGGAAGGTGCTCCATCCTTTGAAGAAATTCCATTTGCTCTCGCGTCTCTACTCCTTCTATCACAATTTCTAGGTCAAGCGAGCGAGCAAGCGTGATCATGGCCTTCATGATGTTAGAATCTTTATCTGATTCCGGTACACCATCGATAAAGGATTTATCTATTTTTAATGTTGAAATCGGAAGGCGTTTTAAGTAGGAAAGGGATGAAACACCCGTTCCAAAATCGTCTAAAGCTACGGAGAATCCACTACCTCTAAGCTCATCAATGACCCGGATGGCACTCTCGATATTGGTCATCACGCTGGATTCTGTGACCTCCAACTCGAGATCGCGACTACTCACATTGTAAGACGTTATACTCTTTTCTAATTCTTCCATGAGTCTCGGTGACGTTAGATAGGGTCCCGGGATATTAACGGAAACTTTGATAGAGAGCTGATTTTCCATGAACCAACGATGGATCTGCTTGCAAACCTGTCGAATCACCCAATCTGTTACGTCTTCGATTCTTCCATTTTCTTCAAGAATCGGAATGAAGACACCGGGTGATATCTGTCCATGTACAGGGTGATTCCATCGCAACAAAGCTTCAACTCCCACCACTTGGGTTGTGCGCAAACCTACCTTAGGTTGATAAACGAGAAATAACTCATCCTTTTCCATAGCTTGGTCAATGTCCTTAGCCAGTTGTCTCTCAAAGACATACGTGTGAATGGAGGGATCGAACTCCACAATTTCCCCGTTATATGGGATAGACTGATGATGAAGAACGGCCATGGCATGAGATAGAAGCTGATCTTTCTCTTCCCGCTTATCTGAGGAGGCAATCACACACACAAGATCTATGACGACTTCTTGGTGGTCTATGACCATCGGCTTCTGTAGAGCAGCCATCATATGGGTTAAGGTGTGTTTCAATTTGGAGTTGTCAACATGATTCGGAGTTAAAATCGCAAAACGATTCTCATCTATACGATACAGATATCGAGACACTTCCTTGAATCCTTTTATCACTTCACTCACCGATTTTATGATTTCATCACTAGAGGAGTAGCTCCATTTATCTAGATCATGCAATTGGATGATGACTAGGCTGCCACTCGAAAAGGGCATGTTGTACTTCTTATCAAAATGTCTTCGATTCGGAAGCAAGGTCAAGGAATCATAATAATGAAAGCGATATTCAACATACCGATCGAGTATGCTCGTTAGACCAGACAAGCCTAAAATGATGATCATGCATACCGTTACTCCTATAAGGAGTGGGCTGAAATTCATCTGATGCAAGTCATGCACTTCAAGTAAAATAGGCTTAAAGGTGTAGAACACAACAGCAGCCATCCCTGTGTAATGCATGCTTGCAATCGCACAACCCATGATCAGGGCAGTAATCCATTTCACTAACTGATTACCCATGAATTTTTGCATGGTAGAAAAAATGCACAATGCCGCATAGGAAACCACAATGGCAATCCCAATCGATAAGAAGAACAGGAAAGGCTTGTAGCTATATTCAGCCTCCATCTTCATCGCAGCCATACCTACATAATGCATCGTAGAAATCCCGAGTCCCATGAACATGCCCGCCGGCAGCAATTGCCAACTTATTCGATTTTTTCGATTGGAAATATAGAATGCTAAAAAAGAAGCCATAATCGCGGGTACGACGGATAGGACCGTTAAAAGTAAGTCATATTCCATTGGAATCGAGAGCATGAATGCGCCCATCCCAATAAAATGCATCGACCAAATCCCTAACCCCATCACAATAGAGGCTAAGAACACCCAGAAGTATTCATGAAAAAAATGGTTCTGGTGGATCCTTTCATTGATCGAAAGAGCGGTGTAGGAGGCGAAACAAGCAATCACAATGGAAAGCAACACAATAGGAATGGAGTAATGTCCATCAAGAATCACAATCTGATCTGTATGGGGCAATGAAAACATCGTGGCGTAACCTCTTCTATGTATGGTTTTATCATTATAAATCAGTTTTCACTATCCGAATAGTGTAAAAAAAGATAAATCCATACATTTAATCCGAAACCATTCATGACACTCTCATCTCCTTGTTGTAAGGAATTGACTCTAAACGCCTAATCTTTTACAATGTAATACATAGAAAACCGATGCATCGTGAATCTAGGTCACAAGGAGGTAGCCGATGAAAATAAGCAAGGAACTAGTAAAAGGAAGTACCGTCATGATGATTCTGACGTTACTCGAACGCAAGCCCATGTATGGCTATGAGATGATTAAAGAAATCGAATCGAATTCGAATGGCGTGTTTACATTCAAGGAAGGAACCCTCTATCCCATACTACATACTCTTGAAGCCGAGGGCTGGGTGGAGGCGTATTGGTGCGAGCAAGAAGGAGCGCGCAAGCGAAAATATTATCGGATTACCGATCAGGGGAAGGGGCATTTGGAGGCGAAAAAGAAAGAATGGACCACCTTCCGATCTGCACTGGACTTCGTTCTTGGGGAGGGAAGGATATGATTTCTGATCGTAACCGAGCTGCCATTGAGGATTATCTTGACACCGTCTGTTCCCAAATCAAGAACAAAGAGATCCATGACGATATTCGATGTGAACTGAATAATCATATTGATGAAATCCTTGAAGACTACCTTGCGGAAGGGATTGAGGAAAGTGAAGCCATAAAACAATCTCTCCTTCATATGGGTGATCCCGTTCATCTGGGGAAACAGTTCTGGATTGCTCACAAGCCGAAAACGGAATGGACTTTGCTCGGTTTAGTCACAGCTTTTATCGGAATGGGGCTTCTTATTATGTATTCGATTGGAATGAACCAGGCGAACCATGACGCGATGTCCTTATTCCTGAGCAAGGTCCTAACGACTTGGATAGGCATTATTGCTTTGGCTGCCGTCTTCTTCTTTGACTATCGGAAATTGAAGACCTGGTCACCTACCCTATTCCTTGGAACACTTGTGATCATGTTGCTCGTCCTCCTGATGGGACCTAGGGTAAATGGCATTCCCCATCTTGACTTAGGATTTATCCGAATTGATTTCATTCACCTCAGCCCATTCTGCTTGATTGTTTTTCTGGCTGGAATTCTTCTGGTGGATGTGGAGAAGAAAAGTGAGGCTTCTGGGCAGAACAAATTATTGGCTAAGGCCTTACTGCTGTTACTCGTTCCGAGTCTGTTCTACCTGATCACGCCATCCCTCTATTCTTTCTTATTATATGCTGTCGGATTCTTTGTCCTTTTTTTCACTTCAAAAGCCAGTCGCAGACAAATCGTCATCCTGCTATCTACGATCTTCGTCCTTATCGTCGGTTTGTTCCTGACCATGAAGCCTTACCAAATTTCCAGACTTGCCGCGTTTTTGGATCCGTACCAGGATCCGCAGGGAAGCGGTTATCAGCTGGTTCAGTCTATCGAATCCATCCGTTCCGCAGGTTGGCTTGGCCATGGATTCGGCGCAGAACTTAAAGTATTGCCAGGGATCCAGAGTGATTTCGTTTTTACTTACTTGGTATATTCCCAAGGATGGCTAATAGGAGGTGCATTGGCTTCCGCCGTTCTGTTCTTCATGATCCGGATGATCCGTGTGAGCCAATGGGTGCGTGATCCTTACGGCAGGATGATGATCAACGGGATTGCCTCCCTTTTCATCCTCTGCTTTCTCTACAGCATCTTGATGACAGTCGGACTTCTGCCTCCGGCCAATGTAGCTATGCCCTTTGTGAGCCATGGAGGTTCCCTGTTCTTGATTCATATGATCTCAGTTGGATTGATCCTCAGCATTTACCGAAGAAAGGATCTTCACCCTACTCGCCTTAACAACGAAAGCACCACTTCTTAAGAAGTGGCGCTTTCGCGTGTTACGCTTTAACTCCCGGCTTCACGGCCAACCAACCAAGCAAGCCGCAGAGAACAAAGCCTCCCGCATGCAAGGTTCCGTACACAAGTACCATATCCGCAACGGAGATCGGAAATAAGCCAAGCTTTTTGTTGATCCCATACGCCAACCCGACCAGCATAATGGCATAAACCGCCAAGGAAGAGATCGATAAAAAGATTCTAGCGTTTCTTTGATCCACATTATTTCTTACCTTCATGAGCACATAGGTACTGTAAATCGTAATGTTAACGGCAAAAATCGTGACCCCAATGACCTCAACCGTTCTAGAGAACAGGATACCAAAGGCAATCAGGATTGGCCCAACGATATCAATGACGACGAGCCATTGATACCATTTCTTTTTTTCCATTACCCGCCCCAGCATCCCAATAAAAATCGGAACCATCGACGACGAATAATGAAAGTGAACCGCACTCAAGGCACTCATCTTGGGAGCTAAATGAAAGAGGTGCACTTCAAATTGGTAGAGACTATACCAGATGCCGCCAAAAAAGAAATAGATTAGTCCAGCCGCAATGGCAACCTCCTCAATAGAAGAAAACCCTTTCTCCCGAAGGATTAACAGCCCATAGACTGCAATCAAAAGCGTAAAGAACAGCCACCCCATAGACAAGGCCCCTGGAATCATCGTATGTTCCTCCTGCCAAGTCGTACTGGCCATCATGGAAGCGAAAGCTAGAAAGGCAGCCGGAAAGTACAAGCGATTCAACCAGAAATGGACCTGTAGTTGGGCCTTCGTTTGATTCTTATCATCGAATAAAGAAAGCACGAGCGGCACCATGACCCAAAACGCAAACACTAAAAACTGCTCAATCAACTCAAATTGAAAGTACTCCATAGTGAACGCAGCCATGGTGATGATTCCGCCGATGACCACAGGCAAATAAGGGAATTTCATAGAAGGGTTCCTTTCGTTAACAACGAGTTCATCCCTGCTATTTTAGCATGAGGCACGGTTAGTCTGCCAATACTCTAGCTTCTTCTCAAGCAGAGCTAGCACCTGCTAAAAAACCTAAAGAGGGTATTCTCCCTTGAGAACACCCTCCTTTGTACTACCCTATTTCTCAATATAAGCCCATTTGAATTCTACTTTTGCCGAACTATCTACCAGAACATCTTTCACTTCAGCTTTTTGGACGGAAGGAAACGAATAATAGTAAACGGGGATCACAGGCATTTCATCCATGAAGATGGCTTCTGCCTCAGCAAGTATGGCTTTGCGTTTCTCTTTATCGGGTTCTAGATCGGAGCTTGTCAACAATTCTTTATACCTATCATTTTCCCAACGCCCTTCATTATTTCCGCTGTTTTTGTCTTTAAACAGTCTCAGGAAATCAATCGGATCATGAACACTAGCAGACCAGCCCGAACGCCCGATGGTGAAATTCCCTTGTGCCAAATTGTCTAGAACAACTCCCCATTCTTGGTTTACCATACTCACTTCAACCCCTAAGGTTGTTCTCCATTGATCTTGAACAGCTTCAGCAATCTTTTTATGTGTTTCCGCTGTGTTATACAAGATCTCAAGCGGCGGAAGCTCATTAATGGCTAGTTCTTGCATTCCTTCTTGCAATAAACGTTTGGCCGTTTCAGTATCGTTGTCTTTGAGGTATCCTCCTGGTTTTAATTCCAAAGACGGTGGAACGAGGCCCAAAGCAGGAATTTCACCGGTTTGGGTGATATTATCTACGAGCAGTTGACGATTGATCGCGTAGGAAAAGGCTTGACGAACCTTTTTATTATTAAAGGGGACCTTTTCGGTGTTGAAGATGTAAAAGTAAGTGGCTGCAACCGGCTTCATGCTCAATTCACCGGTATCCTTTAGAGTTGGAATAGCTTCTGTTGGCAAAAACGTAAGAGGCGCACCTAACCAATTCAACTCGCCCATCTCAAATAACGAAAGAGCGGTGTTCTCATCGGTTAAGATGGACATGCGGATCTCATCCAGATTGACACTTTGCTGATCCCAGTATTGATCGTTTTTAACTAGAACAACCTCCGAGCTGTGATCCCATTTCTCCATTTTAAAAGGTCCATTTCCTACATACGTACTCGGGTCCTTTGCCCAGTCAGGATTGGCTGTCACGATCTTTTTGTTGACTGGAAAATAGATAAAGTCAGCCGTTAATTCCAAGAAAAACGGAGTCGGTTGTTCTAGTTTGACCTCGAGGGTTCGATCATCGAGCGCTTTTACCCCCACTTGATCCAGCGGGACTTCGCCTTTATTGGCCTTTTCTGCATGTTGGATATAATACAGTTTATCCGCTGAACCAGCTGCCGTGGCCGGATCTAGAGCACGCTTCCATGCAAATTCAAAATCATGCGCGGTAACAGCATCTCCATTGTTCCACTTGGAATTTCGAATGGTAAAGGTGTATGTTTTCTGGTCAGAAGAAATTTCAACGTGTTCAGCCGTTGAGTTAACAAGCTGGCCGTTGAGATCTCTCCGAGTCAAACCATCAAAATTCGCTCGAACAACGGACATGGTCGCTGCATCTGGAACTAATGCCGGGTCAACCGACGTTAAATCAGAGTGCAAGTTAGTTTTCAGAATCTGCGGTTCTTTAGATGATTCCGAAGGCGCTGGATTCGTGGCACTCTCCTTCGTTCCAGTTGTCGATTGTTGAACGGGTTGGGTTTCATCCTGACTTCCACAGCCTGCCGTCAATCCAGCAAGAAGGCTTGCTATACTAAAGCCTAATAGTAATCGCTTATTTTTTTTCAATTTAATTCCCCCTTGTGTTGAATAAACCGCTTCACATGATCTTCTAATATAGAAAGCGGCAAGGGCCCTGTCGATAAGACCGCATCGTGAAATTGCTTGATATCAAAACGCGCCCCCAAGCCTTGCTGCGCCCTGTTCCTCAGTTCCATGAATTTTAAATATCCCAATCTATAGCTTAGAGCCTGTGCAGGAAGATCCGTCGAATAGCGGAGGGTTTCCGATGCAATTTGGACATCGGATTCTATCGTCGTCTTTTTCATATAATCTCTGGCCTGCTGCAAGGACCAGCCTAAAGCATTCATGCCCGTATCAATGACTAATCGTTGCGAAATAAATCGTTCATGTACGAGTCGACCATACCAATCATACGGATTATCGTACAGCCCCATCTCACGAGGAAGTCCTGCCCCATATTCCGCCCACCCCTCTAAGTAACCGATTAACTCCAAGGTCTCTCTTCTAATCGGATGTAATTGTTGATTTTCATGCTGAAGAGCTACTTGTAGATGGTGCCCTGGAATTAATTCATGGTAGATTAAGGTGGCCGCTGTCAATTGGGGTCTCGTCTCTAGACCTGATCCATTATAATGATAGGTTCCTACCGAGCGTAAAAGAGAGGGAGCCTCAAAATATCCATAGGTCATTCCCGCTTCAAGTGCCGGGTCTAATCGTTTTACCGAGTATTCGGACACTGGTAGTTTCAAAAAGTAGTCTTTCATCAAGGGTTCAATTCGTCTCATATGGTATTGATAACGCTCTTCTACCTCTACAGGGCTTTGCGCATAGAGGATGCCTGCCTCTCGTATATGCTCAAGGAAATCACTTTCTGAACCATGAAATTTCATTTGAGCTCGCACTTCTCTCATCTGTTCCGTCAACAGATGGACTTGCTCTAAGCCGATGTCATGGATCTTCTCCGGCGCGATATCATAGCTCACATTCATGCGAATATAGAGTTGATACGTATCCAATCCACCTTTATACTGACCCATCCCTACCCGATCTGGACATTTTAGCCGATAATCATCGGATGCTAAATACGTGATTAATCGCTGCAATTCTTGCTGGACCTGCGTCTTCACCACATGCTGGACGTTATGAATCCATCGTTTGGCCCATGCCGGCTCCAAAGCCTGCGTACGTCTTTCTGAAACTTCCAAGTACAGGGGAAGCGTCTCTTTTAAATTTTTTAACATTGCAAGAATAGGATGAAGGGCGGGAAGCGGTAGATACCAGCCTTTATTAGCTTGCATCTCCAATTTGCATGTCATAGCTTTGATCGCATCCCCAAAGTCTATCAATAACTTATAATAAAGCTCAGCATCGTATTTGTTCTTCATCACAAAAGGGGCAAACAAGTCCACAGCATAGGTTTTGAGCCAATACACCGTATAGGGGGTGACAGGAAAGTCCGCCCACCATATCTCCGTTTTTCGAGCCATCCATTGAAGCTGATCCTCCATAAAATCTAACGTTAGCTGATCCTCATAAGGCAGGGCCTCTTTCTGAATCTGTCTTACTAGATTTAACTTTTCCTTGGCAAAGGACTGGTCTGCTTCGGCTTCTTCTAGATTGCCTTTTGGAATATGTTGCACAGGGAGCCCCTGTTTACGTGTCAAATTGGGATCACGGTCTAGTCTTAATTGCCATATGGCATCAGCTATCTGATCTAGCTGCTCTTTGGCTTGCATCTCGTTTTTGCCCCCTTTAAGCGACTTTTCAATCTTTATAGAAAATTCCGTATTTTAATTTTATGGGTTATTTTAGTATAATTAAACCCCCTAAAAGGGGGATATTTCATAGATCTCACTATATTTTTCTTGAAAGTAACGAATGAGATGATCTGGATTGAGCTCTTCCCCTGTCACGTCTAGTAAAAGTTCATTCGGTGTTTTCATCTTCCCATGGACGTGCACATTCTTACTTAGCCACTCTCGAATAGAGGTTAAATCACCGTTACTTACGAGTTGATGAAAGTTCGGTAGCTCTCTCATCATCGTATTTCGGAACTGTGCTGCGTATAAGATTCCTAGTAGATACGAAGGAAACTGCCCGAATAGTCCCATGGACCAATGCATATCCTGCAGGACACCTTGACGATCGGTCAGAGGCACGATGCCAAAGTTTGCTTTCATTTTTTCATTCCATAGCTGAAGCAGGTCTTTGACTTCGAGATGATCCTCGAACAAGGCCTTTTCAATTTCATAACGGATCATGACATGGAACGGATAGGTCAACTCATCCGCCTCTACCCGAATGAAGGAGGGTTTTACGACATGAAGAGCACGGTAAAAGTCTTGGAATTCCACCCTCTCAAAGGGATTCGGCTGAAGCTCTTGCAACAACGGATAATAACGACGACAGAAGCCGGGATGCAGCCCAATCATTTTCTCCCAGAAAAGAGACTGAGATTCGTGCATTCCCCAGGACGCCCCTTCACATAGGGGGGTGCCAATGAGGTCGGGGGATATATTTTGCTCATACAGGGCATGCCCTCCTTCATGAATGGCCCCAGATAAACCATAGGTAAAATCCTGTTCAAGATAGTGGGTCGTCACCCGAACATCGTGTGGATTGATGGTAAGGGCAAAGGGATGAACGGATTCATCTAGACGGCCGCGTTCAAAATCATACCCTATCTCTTGTAATACATGATGGATCAAGATTTTTTGTTTTTCCTTAGGAAAGGACTGATATAAGAAACTCGTGTTCGGTTCGGCTCTTGACCCAATCGTTCTAAGAAGAGGAAGAAGGTTTTCTTTCAGCTTGTGTGTCACTGCATCGAGGATATCTACCGTCACCCCAGGATCATAAATCTGCAACAAGGCATCGTACTTCTTACCTTCTATCCGCCAATACGATATAAAGCGTTTATTCCATTCCACTAGTTGTTCTAGGTACGGTTGAAAAATGGTAAAGTCTGATTTCATCTTTGCTTCTTCCCACACCGTGGTGGCAATCGACTTGACGTTCATATACGCTTGATACTCTTCCCTTGGAATTCTCGTATTTCGGTCATACTCTTTCTTGACCTCTTCTATGATTCTTCTCGTCCTGGGGGACAAGGATGGATAGGAGGAGCGATCGGTTAGAGCCTCTAAATAATATTTCATTTCGCTTGAGGTTGACATCTCAAAGATCATGGAGGAAATGGTTCCTAACGCTTCCGAGCGAAGGGATGCCCCCTTACTCGGCGCCCCCGTGCGCAGATCCCAAAACATGAGATCGGTTGCCTCTTTCATCTGCATCATTTTTTTAATGTAGCGTAAAAATTGTTCTTCTATCGAATCTATTGTTTCGTTCAATCCTCTCATCCTTTCCTTGATTCCATATCTTCCAACGAGGGAAAGCGACGGGTGGAGAACAACGATAAATCAATCGCAGGCTTTCCTTCAACCAGGAATTGGCTCAACGCTTCCCCAAGGGCACTCACAAACTTAAACCCATGGCCAGAAAAACCGGCAGCAAGCAGTACATGTGAATGATTCGGGTGGCGGTCGACGATAAAATGTTCATCAGGAGTTACCGTGTACAAGCAGGTAGATCCACGCAGAAGCTGACCGGATGCTTGCGGCATGTAGGTGTCTAAGCATTGACGCAAATCTTGTTCATCCTCCGTGAAGCTGCCGAAAGGAGGGATCTCATGACCGAACTGGACTTCCTGCCCCCCATCATGGCGTCCGACTTTCAGTCCCCCACCTTCTCGGTCAGGGAATCCGTAATAATCTGTCGTTCCTTTGGTGATCACGAATCCTGGAAAGGCAGGTGAATGGAAAAACGTTCCTTGCGTCTCAAACCATCCCACCGCTTTTCGCATGACTCTCATGGGGAGCTTCAGATCTCCTACTAATGACGGATTTCCAGCACCCGCACAAATAAGTAGTTTATCCGCGGTAAAGATGTGATCCTTCGTTTGGACGGTTACGCCATGAGCATGATACGTGACTTTTTCTACACGGGTATGAGGAAACAGCTTGGCTCCCTCTTGTAAGGCAAGTTGACGATAAGACTGGATGGCTTTCTCCGGATATAAGATGCCAGCCTGGGTTTCTAGCAATCCTTCCGCCGATTCGGGCAGGACGAATCCAGGCCATCTCTTTAGAATCTCCTCTCTTGAATACCGTTCCACTGGCAGAGAAAATTCTCTAGCCGCCGCCAGCTTATCCTCCATGGAAGATGGACCATCAATGCCGATGCTGAGCACCCCCGTTGGATCGAGAATCTGTTCTGACGTTTGGGCCTCCAACTCCTTCCATAATTCCAACGCCCTCAAAGCAAGGGGGATAAAGGGTCTTTGGTCTGGGTAGGTATAACGGTATAATCGGGTATCCCCGTGATGGCTCCCCTGTAAATGTGGAGGATCATAGGCATCTAACAAAACTGTTTGGATCCCTTTCTTTGCTAGATAATAGCCCGCGGCCATTCCCATCGATCCTGCCCCAATAATTAACACATCGCTATGGTATTTATTCATGGTCATTATAGCTCCAGCCCCTTCAACAGTTCCATTATTCTGATAAATGCTATTAGTAATAATGTAAAAAACTTACTACTGAAGGGCAACCACCTAAACATGGGTTTGCTCCCCCCTATTTAGGGGGGCAGGTTAGATCCATTGATTCCTAATGGCCTTGGCGACGGCTTCGGTTCTATTTTTGCAGGATAATTTCTTGATTACATTCGTAACGTATTCTTTTACCGTATCCGTTCCTAGAAAAAGTTCGCTCGATATTTCTTTATTGGTCTTTCCCTTTGCCATTAATTGCAGCACGTCTTTTTCGCGTTTCGACAACAGGTTCGCCTCAGGAGAAGTCGAGTGAATCACATGTAGGAGCGCCTGCTTCGTAAGCGATGGATCAATGAATCGTTCCCCGAGCAGCACCTTTTCGATAGCCTCAAACAATTCGAGTCTACCAATCGTCTTCAACACATATCCATCTGCTCCCGCTCTCATGGCTTCTACTAAAAACTTTTCATCCGTATAAATGGTTAGTAGAATCACCTTCATATGAGGATGTTGCTGTTTGATCTCACGTGCCGCTTCGATCCCATCCTTCTTAGGCATACTTACGTCGAGCAGAGCCACATCCGGCATTAACTCTCTAATCTCTCGGCAAGCGGTTTCCCCATCTCCAGATTCTCCAATGACCTGGAATTGAGGCTGATTAAAGAGAAGATGCAAGCCTTCCCGAACAATATTATGGTCATCAGCTATATAAAGTTTAATCATCTTGTGGATCTCGATCCTTTCTTAGGTGGTGTTCTCCATCTAATAACACTTCAATCCACGTTCCCTTAGCAGGTTGACTCGTGATCGTTAATCTTCCATTTAAATCATCTATTCTTCTTTTCATTCCTAGTAATCCATACGCTTCACGATTCTTTAACTTATGCGTAAGATCAAATCCAATTCCTTGATCTTCAATAAGAATGCGAACTTCTGTGGATTCAAAATACATAGACACGGAGGCTTGCTTGGTGTGGGCGTGTTTATATATATTATTAATGGCCTCTTGAATCACACGGTAAAGATAGATTTCGGCTTTGGCATGATAGCGGCTGGGATTTCCCTGAATGTACAGGTCAATCTCCATTAACCCTTGTTGCGAGTACCTCGAAATCAACTCTTCCACCGCTCCTAAAAACCCATATTTCTCTAGAGCAACCGGGTGCAAGTCATAGATAATCTGGCGTATCTCCTGAATATTTTCCTTGGTCATGGACAGCAGCTTGTCCAATACGGCTAGAACGTGATCCGGTGAACGGTCGATTTCGTCCCTACAATATTGAAGATGGAAATAAAGCCCCACCATGGATTGGTTCAAAGAATCATGGATTTCCTGTGCAATTCGCTGCCGCTCTCTTTCCTGCATATCGACTTGCATCGCTAATAAGTCCGCGTTTAATTGTCTGCTTTCTTCTAACTCTAAGAATGTTTTGGCATTTTCACTCGCGACTCCAATCTGCAGACCAATCGACTCAATTAATGAGATATCTTCGGGCTCAAACACGCGATACTCCTTCGTGAATACATCTAATACTCCAATCGTTTTCTTCTTTACTTGAATCGGAACACTCATCAGAGATTTGAATCCTTCAAGCTGTGGTCTTTGATGGTAATATTGACCCAAGTCTTCCGTTACCACCGTTTTCCCACTCGCCGCAACTACCCCTCCAATGCTATCGGTGGGAAGTTTTTTCATGTGCTTCACCGTTTCTGTTGGAATCCCATAGAAGTGTTGGGCGATAAAATATTCTTTATTCTCATCAAGCAAATAAATAACCGCCGCATCAAAATTCAATGTTTCAATGCACTCCACTATCGCCTTATAGAGCACCTCATCGAGCCTTAAGGTCGTGCTTAAAGCGATAGACACCTTACTCAACGCTTGTATCCTCGTAAATTCGGTCATCTTTTCCTCCTAAGTAAACGATTACCAATTTTAGTATACTTCATGAAATACAAAAAACCCATGCCCTTCAAAGCATAGGTTTGATCCTTAATTAAATCTTCTTGATTTCTCGACTAAATATTGGACTCCAATAGGCTATATAGTGGATGTAGAAAAAGAACTAATCACGAGTTAACTTATTAAGTTAGAAGCCACCCATAAGCAATAAACGTAAAGCGGAAATCATCCCTCTCCTTGGCCAATAGGATCGCTCTTTCATTGTAAGTGATGTCATAGAACTTCAATTGCACTAAATATGATCAGGGACTTTGCTGATTATGCTCATAAAAAAATACATAGAAGCCATATACATAAGAGTAAAAACTACAGGAGTAGAAATACATTGGAGAAACAAAATAGCAGATTTAGATGGGTTGTATTTGCTTCTGTACTGTTTACTTATTTATTAATGGCAAGCCAACGTACCGCTCCGGGACTGATTACAGATCAAGTCATGAGGGATTTTAATGTAACCGCATCAACGATTGGGCTGCTGACAAGTATACAATTTTTCGTATACACTGGTTTGCAAATTCCAATGGGTATTTTAGTAGATCATTTTGGGCCCAATTATTTTCTCATTTTAGGAGCCATACTCACGGGTTTAGGTACCATCCTTTACAGTCTTGGCACGCATGAATTGGTCCTATTTTCCGCTAGGATCCTAACGGGAACAGGAGATGCGACGATCTGGGTCAGTCTGGTGTTAATTCTAAGCCATTGGTTTAATGTAAAGGAATTTGTTCGATTAATTGGTCTGGCAGGCATGACAGGAAGCCTCGGTTTTCTTTTGGCGACAGTTCCTTTCTCTGCCTGGATTAACTTACTTGGATGGAGGACAGCATTTTTTTCAGCGGGACTACTCTTATGTTTTTGTGGAATTCTCCTTACTTTTGTACTCATAAAAAAACCAAAACAAATCTTTCCTAACGAATCGCTATCCGTAAAAAAGGAGTTTAAGCTTGCAGGAACATTGGCTTTATTACAAAGAACATTTTCGGATCGGCAGGCATGGGCTTTATTCTTTTGTCACTTTGGCGTTGTCGGCGGGTATATTGGGTTTATTAGTTCGTGGGCAGTACCTTATGGGATGAGTGTATATGGAATGACACGTTCAGACGCAAGTCAGCTCATTATGATGGGTCTTATTGGGGCGTTAATCGGGGCTCCTCTAACGAGTTGGATTTCCAGCAAGTTAGAAACCATTAAACGACCTTATGTGATCGTTCATTTCACGATTTTATTAAGTTGGTCTTCCTTTCTTTTCTTTCGTGGGAATCCGCCCTTTCCCGTTGTCGTTATGCTTTTCTTTCTCATTGGCTTTGGTTTTGGGGCAAGTGCCTTAACTTTTGCTCTCGTTCGTCAAACTTTTCCTATAAAAGAATCTGGCATTGTCTCCGGATTTGCAAATACTGGTGGATTTCTAAGTGCTGTCTTGTTGCCAAGCATTTTTGGAACGATATTGGATTTTTTTCAGACTACTTCAGGCAGTATGACTGATGGATACTTCTACGGTTTCATCTGTCCCGTTATCTTCTCTCTGATTGGCTTGATTGGGGTCAGTTCTTTCAAGGAAAAGCGTCAAGATTCAGGACGTAAAGCGACTGTTCATTCATCTTAAAGCATGGAGCATGCCTAGAATAACTAGTGTAAAATGGAAAAACCCTATCCAGTGGTGATACTGGGTAGGGTTTTCACCTTACCTGCCTAAGGGACTTTCTCAGACCGCATCCTGGCTTGGCTGCACCTCTTCCAGTCATCTCGCACGTTTCTATCTATTTAATACGCGGTAGAGTTCATCTAATGTTTGAATCTGATAGGTCGGTTTGATCTCCGTATCGTTGAGCGTTCTCTCCGGGTTAAACCAACAAGTGTCTAAACCAGCCAGCTGCCTCCCTTTGATATCAGCACTTAAAGAATCTCCTATAATTAAGGCTTGTTCCACAGAGAAATTAGAAATTCTGGCAAATACGTAATCAAAGTATTCCTTCATGGGCTTTTGATAACCTGTATCTTCTGAAACAAAAACATCCTTAAAAAGAGGTAATAACCCTGATGCCTTCAATCGCTTAAACTGAGTCCTTGAAACCCCATTGGTCACAATGAATAAGTCATACTGGTCTTTCAGGTTAGTGATTAATTCAAGCGCCCCTTGTACAAGATGATGACCTTCTTCCAAATAGGTACGGTAATTTTTTTCTAGTAACACCCCGTCCATCTCTCTTCCATACTCCTTAAATAATAAGGAAAAGCGGGTATTCACGACTTCATCACGTGATCGTTTTCCTTCTTCGAAGGATCTCCATAGAGACTGGTTGATTCGTTTATATTGTTCTTCCATTTCCAGAGTTAAGGAAAACTTCTGCTCTTCAAATAACCGCCTTAAGGCTTGCCTTTCCGTTGCACCAAAATCTAACAGTGTATGGTCGACATCAAAAAATAAAGTTCTGTATGGCTTCATCGTCAGCTCTCTCCCTATTCCACTATCTATCTAATCAGTCTGGCACTTGAATTCCCCTAAATTCGTTCATCTTGCAAATATCTTCACAATTGTAGTTTTAACATTTAGTATACTTCATCAAAAGAAAAAAACCCATGCCGTAAAGCGTAGGGGTTGTTCCTTTAACTAAATCTTCTTGATTTCTCGACCAAATATTGAACTCCATATAATAAATAGGCTTTATAGTGTAAGTAGATAAAAAACTGATGATGCGTCAATTTATTGAGACTTATGATTTTCCATTTTTTAAAAAGATCGATGAACAGATAAGCAAAGAGACCATCCGCCATCGCATTGAGTAACACAAACTTTTTAAAGTTACCATACGAAATTTTTAGCAACCACATGGAAAGAGGTAAATAAGGACCAATACTAAAAGGAAGCTCATCCTTAAAGAAGGATTTTTTCCCATCGTAAAACTTCCACCAATTCCGATTGTGACCGTATATGTGATTGAAGATCTCAAAAATGACAATAAATATACCCGCTAAAGAATAGCGCTTGAAATCACGCTTTCCTATAAATAACAACGATAACCATGGAAAGATGATGATGGACAAATTAAATACCAAGTGTCTCTTTGTAATCACCGTTTTCACCTCACCTAATTTTCGACGACACCTTTAGTTTATCCAATCCCCCGAAAAACTTGCTAATATAGGTAAGCATGAATAGGAATAAAAAATGAAATCAAGGTCTATATCCATAACCAAAAGAAAAAAAGAAACTAAAGACGACTACCAGGATCGTTAACGGAATCAAACTAAATAGGAGGAAGAGCTTCTCCTTTTTGGTTCGGGCATGAGTTACCACTTAAAGTAAATAAAGATGAGGATCCCAATAAATGGGAAAAAGATATAATTCGTAATCGTATCCACCCATCCTGAATTCTTATCCCAATAGATCTCCGGAACAGGACGAATGTTCTCAAATTCGTTATCAATTCTATTCTTCACCGTTATAAATATATAAGAAACCATCGAATAGTAAGCTACAATAATCCCTTTAACCCACCAAAACAAGTATCTGTTGAACACCACTACAATAAAAATGAAGGATAAAGTGATAAATAATCCTGTGTACTGCTGCAACAAAATTACCCCTCCCCACAATAGTGATCCGAGATCTTACAGTTTAGTCTAGTGGAGATCACATAAGAGTGGGAGTACCAAATATTTTTGGTACCTATGTCTACGTCGATCTGGGCGGCAGGTTGGACATAGGATCCTTATTGCTTTGTAGAGGCCTCTCTTTTTGGTCTTCTCGGATATTGAGTCCGTTATTAAAATCACGCACCACGCATTCCGGATACAAATACTATTAGTGCATTATGGTATGTGCAGCTCCCATTTCCCTTTCATCCTCATTCAACTAAACTTTATTCACTTTCATCATATCCATACTTTAGTCTTAACTGTTCCTTACGTTCTTGAAATGATAGATGGAAATAAACGGGAGGGTTTCCAAAGTGGGTGGTAAAGACTTTGTCCTTATAGCTTACTAAATAGCTCTCTTCTTGATTAGCACTTTCATCTAAAAACTCAACTCTAAATCCTTCAAAAATATCCGTATTTATTTCACAATTTAAGAGAATCGTTTTTGTCTGACCATCCTTTTTGGCTAAGTGAAAAATACCGTGACCACTCCATATTTCCTCCTTGTATTCCACTCTTTCTCCGGAAGTACTGAAAGATTTAATATAATTGTATCCACATCGGAGACAATAAAGATAGAATTCATTCGTCTTGTAGTAAGAATCTTCTATAGCAACCCGGCCACAATGTGGGCATTCTACGGCAGATATTACAGATGCCAGCATCATCATCTCCTTAATATTAGATTTGCTAATAAGATAAATCTTTGGGATAGTCCTAGGGATCTTGGAAAATGAAGTGTTTAATAGATAGTGGATAAAACGAATTAGACTTAGATGAGGAAAATAAAAGAAGAGGTAAAATGGGAGCTTGTCTATAGTTTAGATGTATTTTTGACGTAATTCAAGCAATAAATTTCCATTTCCTTAGGAAACTTGTTCACTAGTACAACCTTTCAAATCTCGTCCCGGCCATCGTAACCGTTCGGGAGATTCGTTAAGCTTTTTCAACAGCTTCAACCCATATCAGCCAAGCAGCTGATTTTCGCTGGTTCGGATCTCCTGTTCGACAAGCCCTTCGCATTAGTTTGCGAAGGGCTAACCTTTCAATTCACCAAAAAGGTGAATTGACATCCTTACAATTGCTTCTGCCCACTAACTATTGCTATAAATAGAGATTTTTACTTTCCCCTTCAGTATTTCTAGATATGCAAACTTCCAGACTTTTTGAGTAATTTCTTGATGGATCACCACTTCCTCCGTATTCCATTGTTTAACTTTCCCTAGAAACACAATCCCTTTTTCCCAGATGTTGACCTTTACTCGCTTACCGGAAGGAATAAACAATTTGTTCCGCTCCCTTTTTCTATTCTGGAAAGTTTGCGCTTACATAGTATGCATTCACTCCCTTTTCGGTTAGCAAAAAAGCCCTAGTTTATCAAAAACTACCATGAAAACAATTCTCATAAACCAAAAAGGATATTAAATTGTTCCATTAAAGTAAAAAGGGACATTATAATAGCCCTAAATGACTTATATAGATGAAAAGAATATGCCCTTCCAGTACACTCAACGATATCTGATAACATCAATAATAGTAAAAACCCCCATTCCATTAAGAATAGGGGCTCACTTGTTCATATATATCCAGTGATGATTCCTTGTTGGTCTTGGTTAAACCCTGTTGTATCTAAAAAAACATGCCTATATGAGGCTTAGGGCTTCACACTACTGGGGTTTGACCCCCTCAAATCGGGACCACCCCATTTTCAGGCTTTATTCGACACCTTTGACACCCTCAAATCGGGACCACCCCGTTTTCAGGGCTTCATTCAGCCACTTTGACACCCTCAAATCGGGGCCAAGCCGTTTTCAGGGCTTCATTCGACACCTTTGACACCCTCAAATCGCGACCACCCCATTTTCAGGGCTTCATTCGACACCTTTGACACCCTCAAATCGCGACCACCCCATTTTCAGGGCTTCATTCGACACCTTTGACACCCTCAAATCGCGACCACCCCATTTTCAGGGCTTCATTCGACACCTTTGACACCCTCAAAAAAGATTAGTCCCTCATCACGAGGTAAAGTTCTAAGGACTTTTCCGTTCACTTCACCAATTAGCTAACAGAAGAACTATTGCTGTTTTTACTATCCCTTGTCGTTTCTGCCTCTACGCGAGATCCTATTACTATAGGTACGAGTAATAAAGACAGTAATCCACCTGCAATTGATAATGCTGTGTAACTCCAATTAGCTAAAATCATTCCAGACAAAGCTCCTCCAGTAGCTCCTCCTAACGCAATAAAAACATCCACTGTCCCTTGTATCCTCGCACGCGTTGAAGGTTCTGTTGAATCCACTATTTGGGCGGTCCCACTTATCAAACCAAAGTTCCATCCTATACCCAATAAAGCAAGAGCAATGACCAACATAATTAACGAATCACTTGGGGCAAACGCTGCTAATATACCCGCAAGGAGCAACGTAACGCCTGAGGCAACCGCCATGGCTGTTCTACCAATCTTGTCCACTAGAATGCCGGTAATAAGGGAAGGAAGATACATCGAACCGATATGAACACCGATAACCAGACCGATTTCACTTAATCCATGACCATGGTGCCTCATGTGGATCGGTGTCATAGTCATAATGGATATCATCACCATTTGGGTCAGTACCATGACGGTGGTACCAACCATAATCCCTCTTTTATTGATTGTTTGATTCGTGTCTAGCGGTCCTTCTACATCCGCTTTTTCTTGCGCTTTCATTGCCTTTACTAATAGGAATGGATCAGGACGAAGCAAGAAGAAAATGACAAGACCTGCTATTAGAAATGCAGAACTAGATAAAATGAATGGCCCAGCAAGTTCGGGTATGCCGATGGCTCCTGCAAATTTCCCCATTACATCGACTAAGTTAGGCCCTACAAACGCACCAACCGTTACAGAAACCATCGCAATACTAACAGCAGTAGCTCGCTGGTTTTTATTTGCTAAATCCGTCCCAGCATAACGCG
This sequence comes from Ammoniphilus sp. CFH 90114, assembly GCF_004123195.1. Classification (NCBI taxonomy): domain Bacteria; kingdom Bacillati; phylum Bacillota; class Bacilli; order Caryophanales; family Paenibacillaceae; genus Ammoniphilus; species Ammoniphilus sp. CFH 90114. The sequence goes on along the minus strand of NZ_SDLI01000005.1, from coordinate 144,223 downwards.
CTTGTAAATTTGTTGCGGTGCCGGCCCCATATATAAAAAGGAAAATAAATAATAGGAAGATATTATTCATCATCGCTGCAAGGACTACACCAATTCCTCCAAGTCCCCCTGTGATAAACCCCATTGTAAGACCTGTGCGCCGTCCATACTGTTGAGAGAGTCTACCTACCAAAAAAGCCGCCCCTGCGGAACCCAATGTAAATAAAGCAGCAGGAATTCCAGTAAAGGCATCCGACCCCATCATTTGCTGCGCAAGTAGTGCACCCACCGTAATCCCAGCGCCTAATCCAGCTCCCCCAAAAATTTGTGAAATACTAACGATGAATAAGGTGCGTTTGTATAACATTTTTTGTTTTTCTGAAGAAGCTATATAAGTGTGAATGAGATCATCTTCTTTTTTAGACATTTTACACCTCGATTCTCTACCTTGATGATACCATTATATAGTAAGTTTAAAATTTATTTTTCAGGTTTTCATGGATTATTAAAAAAAGCAACTACTTAAGCAGTTGCCATAAAGGAAGATTAGCTTACGGATTCGTTGACCATAAACCGGCCGTTTTTAATACCACGCGCGGATGAAGCTTCAACCCTGATACAATTAACTCAGCGAGATCTTCTGGATGCATGACTCTTTCCGCATCTCCCGAGATTAAATTCAATTCATTGGCTAAATCGGTTGCTACTGTACTTGGAGCAAGGGCTGTCACACGAATGTTGTGCTTTCTTACCTCCAACATAAGAGATTCAGTTAAGCCAAACACGGCAAATTTAGAGGCGCTGTACGCACTGGTAACCGGCGCGCCTTTTTGACCAGCTGTTGAAGAAATGTTGACGATATCCCCTGATTTTCTCTCTATCATTTCAGGTAAAACCACTCTCGTCACGTTGTACACACCCATGAGATTTACACGGATGATGTTTTCCCATTCAACTGGGGACAAATCTAGGAAACCGCCAAATTTAGCAATCCCCGCATTGTTGATTAAGATATCGATAGCGCCTAAGTCAGACTTCAGGCTTTCTACGGCCTTTTCTACTGACTCAAGATCGGCTACATCTGCTGTTGCCGTTGACACTTTCATTCCATAAGAGGCCAATTCTCCTTCAACCTGATCCAAATGAGACGCATTCCGTCCAATGAGCGCTAGATTGACCCCTTCTTTTGCTAAGGCATGCGCAGTGGCTCGTCCAATCCCTCTACCTCCGCCTGTAATTAACGCGGTCTTTCCGTTTAAAGAAATCATATACACTCTCCTTCATAAAAAACTTGTAATCTTTGACAATACATAACAAATTTAGCATTCGCTAACCGCCTGGTTCTCATTCTTCAAGTCTACTTGTAGGCCAATCAAATGAGGATCGTTGGAACAGGTACTCCAGCTTTAAAATGTTTGTTTTCTATTAAAAAAACACTCTCCTCTAGGAAATGACCTGTTCGGAGAGTGTTCCTCATTTTAAATAGATACCTTCATTTAGGCATAGCCAACCTATGCGCGATAAGCTCGTTCAAGAATTTGCAAATAGTCATCCGCTGTTACGGTCCGAACGTTACTTGGTGTTGAGCCGTTCTGTACGGCTAAGTTAACAATGGTCGAAAAATCTTTTTCCTGTACACCCGTTAAGTCTTTCAACTTGGGGATTTCGAGTTCCTGTGTAAAGGCTTCGATTCCTTCTATGGTTTTTCGACAGCCAATTCATCCGTGTCTGATTCCTTCGCAAATCTCATATACCGGGCTATGGTAGCATGCATGGGTTTGTTTTCTGCCGCGTTGAACCGTAATACATGTGGCAAGAAGACGGCATTCGCGACACCATGAGGAGTATCATAAAGTCCGCCAAGTGCTTCCGCTAAACAATGCACAGCGGCTACGTCAGCAGAACCAAAACATAGACCAGCCAGCAGGCTGCCTTCTAGCATATCATGACGAGCTGCCTCATTCTGGCCATCACGGAAGGCGATAGGCAAGGCTGGAACAATGGTTTGCATCGCTCTAGCACCAAGCGCTTGTGAAATGGGATTGGTTACTTTACAAGTATAGCCTTCAATCGCGTGAACCAATGCATCAACACCGGTAGCGGCGGTGACGAAGGATGGAACGCTGAATGTTAATTCAGGATCAAGAACAGCCAAGATCGGTCGCAATGAGGCATGCTTCAGAGTCATCTTGCGATGGGTGGATGCCTCAGTAATGACAGAGGAGCGAGTAACCTCCGATCCCGTTCCGGCTGTGGTTGGGATGCAAATAATCGGGGCAATATTGGTGTACGGACGTCGACCGTCAGCATAATCAGATGGCGTCCCCCCATTCGGACCACATAAAGCGATCGCTTTACCCGTATCCATAGCACTTCCACCGCCGATGGCAACGACAGCACCTGCATGAAAGTCGCGAAACAGTTCAGCACCGGCTACACAATCCGTATCCCGAGGATTGGGCGCAACCGAGTCGAACAATGAAACTCGAAATCCCGATTCCTCTAGTGAAGCTTTGATTGGATCGACTAGTCCGGCACGAAACACACCTGGGTCACTTACAAGTAAGATCGATTTGTCGATCTGGAGGGATTGCAGCATTTCTGGCAGTTTCTTCGCCTTTCCCATCCCCATCTCAATTTGAGTAGCACAAAAATAATGATAGGATTTCATAGGTGGTCCTCCTGTGTCATAAAATAACGGCATGATTTACCAAATTTATGACCTAATCATACATCAAACTTGATCTTCATAGTATCGTTTTCAAATTCTCTTCCTGGTTTTGTATGGAATGCTTTCTTGGATTTTGCAAGTTTGAGTGGGAAATTTGCAAGTTCTCTAATATATTTGCAAGTTCCAGGTTCCTCACAAAAAAAACCGCCATCCATTAACGGACAGCGGTTCCTATCTGCTTCTTAAGCTTTAAGATCTAAACGATCGGCATTCATAACCTTAACCCACGCCGTGATAAAGTCACGCACAAACTTCTCTTGGTTATCGTCTTGCGCATACACTTCGGCAATGGCACGTAGAACGGAGTTGGAACCGAACACGAGGTCCACTCTCGTTGCCGTACGCACGACTTCCCCTGTCTTGCGATCACGACCTTCAAAAACGACTCCGTCAACAGGCTTCCATTGTACTCCCATATCCAGCAAGTTCACAAAGAAATCATTCGTGAGCGTGCCTACACGATCCGTGAATACGCCGTGTTGGGTGCCGCCATAGTTGGTCCCTAGAACGCGCATGCCGCCAATCAGAGCTGTCATTTCAGGTGCCGTGAGGCCTAGTAGTTGTGCCTNTGCTGTCATTTCTGGTGCCGTGAGGCCTAGTAGTTGCGCCCTATCTACTAAAAGCTCTTCTGCACTCACTCGATACTGCTTCTCCTGATAGTTGCGGAAACCATCCGCAATCGGCTCAAGCACGGCGAAGCCTGCGATATCCGTTTGCTCTTCTGTTGCATCACCGCGTCCAGGAGCAAAAGGAACGGTAACATCAAAACCTGCATCTCTAGCTGCTTTTTCAATTGCGGCACTACCACCTAGGACAATCAAGTCGGCTAGGCTGACTTTCTTCTCTAGTTGATTTTGAATGCCTTCAAGTACCGCAAGCACTTTAGCAAGCTGTTCCGGTTGATTCACTTCCCAATACCTCTGTGGCGCAAGACGGATGCGACCACCATTAGCGCCTCCGCGCATATCCGATCCACGGAAGGTGCTAGCGGAAGCCCAAGCGGTGGTGACGAGCTCGCTGACCGTAAGGCCTGAATCTAGAAGCTTTGCTTTGAGTTCAGCTACTTCTGCATCGGTTAAGTCATAATCCACTGTTGGCACAGGATCTTGCCAGATCAGATCTTCTTCTGGCACTTCTGGACCTAGATATCTGGCTTTAGGACCCATGTCTCGGTGCAACAGTTTGAACCAGGCACGAGCAAATACATCCGCAAACTCCTCTGGATTCTCATAGAAGCGACGAGAGATCTTTTCGTATTCGGGATCATAACGCAAGGCCATATCCGCTGTGGTCATCATCGTCGGAACACGAACAGAGGAATCTTCTGCATCAGGGGCAAGATCGCTCTCATCCGGATCTACAGCCAGCCACTGATAAGCACCCGCGGGACTCTTGGTCAGCCACCATTGATATTTAAACAAGAGTTCAAAGTAGCCATTATCCCACTGAGTTGGATTCGCCGTCCAAGCCCCTTCAATCCCGCTCGTGATCGTATCACGACCTTTTCCGCTCCCATGTGAGCTTAGCCAGCCCAAGCCCTGTGCTTCAACCGGCNCGGTGCAACAGTTTGAACCAGGCACGAGCAAAGACATCGGCAAACTCCTCTGGATTCTCATAGAAACGACGAGAAATTTTTTCGTATTCGGGATCATAACGCAAGGCCATATCGGCAGTGGTCATCATCGTTGGAACACGTATTGAGGGATCTTCTGCATCAGGGGCAAGATCGCTCTCATCCGGATCTACAGCGAGCCACTGATAGGCACCTGCAGGACTCTTGGACAGCCACCATTGATATTTAAACAAGAGTTCAAAGTAGCCATTATCCCACTGAGTTGGATTCGCCGTCCAAGCCCCTTCAATCCCGCTCGTGATCGTGTCACGACCTCTTCCACTGCCATGTTTGCTTAACCAACCTAAGCCTAGCGCTTCAATCGGANAATCCCGCTCGTGATCGTATCACGACCTTTTCCGCTCCCATGTGAGCTTAGCCAGCCCAAGCCCTGTGCTTCAACCGGCGCCGCCTCTGGCTCTGGACCAACATGAGCCGCATCTCCAGCCCCGTGTGCCTTACCAAACGTATGACCACCGGCAATAAGGGCAACGGTTTCTTCATCGTTCATCCCCATACGAGCAAACGTTTCGCGAATGTCGCGACCACTGGCAACAGGATCTGGCTTCCCATTTGGACCCTCTGGGTTCACGTAGATCAGACCCATCTGAACCGCCGCCAGCGGATTCTCTAGGTCACGTTCGCCAGAGTAACGATTATCCCCTAACCATTCCTTTTCAGCCCCCCAGTAAATGTCTTCTTCCGGATGCCAAATATCGGGGCGTCCTGCTCCAAACCCGAAGGTCTTCCCGCCCATGGATTCAATGGCCACATTCCCTGCTAGTACGAGCAAATCCGCCCAAGAGATCTTGTTTCCATACTTTTGCTTAATCGGCCATAGCAGTCGACGGGCTTTATCCAGGTTGCCATTGTCAGGCCAACTGTTGAGTGGTGCAAAACGCTGCGCGCCGGTTCCAGCACCGCCTCTGCCGTCACCAGTCCGATACGTACCAGCTGCGTGCCATGACATACGAATAAACAAGGGACCATAATGTCCATAGTCCGCCGGCCACCAATCTTGACTGTCTGTCATGAGATCATGGAGATCCTTCTTCAGCGCATCGTAATCTAACTTTTTAAATTCCTCTGCGTAATCGAAGTCTTCTCCCAAAGGATTCGATTTTCTATCATGTTGACGGAGAATATTCAGATTCAACTGGTTGGGCCACCAGTCTTTATTCGATGTAGCACTTGATCTATTACTAGTAACTGCACCGTGCGAGAACGGACATTTTCCTGCATTCGTCGTATCTTTCGCGTTCATACTTTTTTCCCCTCTCTATGAAAACAAAGTAGTAAAACCCAAATACGCGTTGTTTCGATAACAAAAATCATTCCTTAATTAAAATTATAACAAATTATTTCTTGAAAGAAAAGCATAGAATTTGCGATAATCCAAAAGATATTTTTGGCCATGCATAAAGCCATACTCTGACGAGTGATACGATAAATAACCTATATCCGGCAGAATTCAATAGGGCACTCTTGGCATTGACACATTTCTTTTAAATAGGTGAAATCTCGAATGACGATATAGTCACGTTTTAAATCTATATTCCTTGCTCTCGCAGATCCCTGATCATTCGGTTCACATTCTCTCTAGAAGAGCCCGTAAGGTGCGCGAGCTCAACGTTAGTCAGACGGACCGTAATCATCATCCCCTCTTTGACAGGCTTGCCGAAGTTCTTCGCCAATCTAATCAGCATCGAACACAATGCCCCACGCTTTCCAAAAAACAAAAGATCTCTAAGTTTGGAGTCAGCAGCGCGCCTAGAAGACTCTAGAAACTGCGTAAACTCTACAGCAAATCGCCCTTCCTCAAGCAGTAGATCATCTAGGTCCACACGGTCCAGGACTCCGATTTCGCATTCCGTGATGGCCCGGGCACTTAAATCACCCATCTCGCTAATCGTACTAAAGATATCGCCTTCGCGCAGAAGGTGGAGAATAAATTCTTTCTGATCAAATGCTTTCCTCTTAATCAATGCCTGCCCGTTACGAATGTAATACAATCGCTCGAGTCCTTCCCCAAACTTAAATATCGTTGACCTTGCTTTGATTTGTTTCGTTGTCATTTTCCTCATCATCTTAGTTAAGGAATCTTCTGAAAAAAAAGCGGGAAGTCGAGGATGTTGAATTGAGGCAAGGGACATCGAGTTCATGGTCTTCCTCCTCCGTTCGGTTTTGCCCTCATTATACCGAAAGGAAAAGAGGAAAAGGCGTGATTTCGGTCACTCTTTTTAGGGTCGTTTCTGAATTAAGTGTGAACGGGGTACCTTAGACGTGATCGGATGTCCGGAGAAAAATCTTTATTTGGAGCTTGAAAAATAAGCAAGGATAATCTGAGTATATTCAGTAAAGTCTTTTAAATGGTCATCGAGGATTTTTTTTAAAATCAGTAGGTTGATTTCTTGATAATCATGCACAGCAATATTACGGAACCCTATCATGGCTTTCATTTTTCCACTAAGCGAAGAGGGGATGATACTTTCCTTTTCCAAAAAGGAAAATGCATCCCGACTATTCTGCGGCAAACCCAGCTTTTTCTCTGCCACAATATGCATGGCCAAATCGATGCATGCTTCGCAAGCCCGCTGTAGATTAAGGATGATGGAATCCTGCTTTGTATAGTTCTCTAAGTGCTTAGGGTTGTTGTCATATTCTTCTCTAATTCGCTTCATACATCGTTCAATGATACTTACTTTGTTTAAAACCACATCATTTCTCATATACTGACCCGCTTTCCTCAATTCTCCTCAAAATCTCTGTGCGTTCTTCATTTAATTTTGTATACATCTTTAATGCTTTTACTTCAAATTTAGCCTTTTTTAATTCATCTGTACAATAAATAGCTTTGCCAGTATGTACAATTCTTGCTTGAAACACCGTACTGGCTTGCTTTAAGTCAATGAGATCCACATCTCGACTTAGTTTTGCAGCCAGTTCCTGAGCAATCAGAAATACTTCATACTGATCTAGTTGCTTTTCATCACTTAAGAAAGCAATATCAATGTCACTATCTCTATGGGCACATCCATTAGCCATAGACCCGAATAAGATAATTAAATAGGGAGAAACTTTTTCGACTAGCCCATCTATCATCACTTTTTCCATATTAACGTCCAATGGTCAATCCTCCCTTTGTTGTTTTCGACTCCGGATTGAGGAACATACCGTTCGCTTTTTCCTAGAAAAACCGAACAAACTTTGTAGTAAGTGACTTGCTCCAATACTTTTCATTATATCAAAAAAAGGATAGAATACGAAATGGTGCGGAATCTCGTAAAGTCCCTCTATGCTTGCTCTATATATAGGAATTGACCCTACTCATGAGGCAAGCTCTACTCTTGAATACCCCCTACTACCTTCATCATGGTAGACTTACGAACCTGGCTTCATTCCGGGAATTTCAGTCTCCACTGACCACTTCGATTTCCAGCATTTCAAACCCTTTGTTTTTTCAGAAAATATAAATAAATAAACCGGTAGGCAGACGAACCTGTGGTTCTCGTGTGCGCGGACATACGTTCCGCTATCCCGTTGACTTGGGTGCGTTTCCAAGTTCATCCGGACATGGGATTCCTTATTTTAAAGTATTCTGTCGCTTTTTCTTGTTTTTCTGTTGAATAACGGATCCTATGTCCTCTTCCATCTCCAAATGGGCGATTTCTGCGGATTTAGCGGATTGTACGTCCGCGTAGAAGGTATTGAAACAATTTTCGATGCTTTCAGCCCTTATCCTTCGGTTCGACAATTATAGCGCTTCTTAATGGAATATTTCAGTAATATAATCTCCTAGGAGTTAGGAACCAACTTTTTCCACTCTAGTTCCATATTCACGCGTCCATATTAGTTATTTAGAAAGGGGTTTGATCATGTCGTTCTATGGATTTGTTGTGTTTATTCACATTATAGCTGCCGTCTGTGGTCTAGGTGCCGTATTTGCTAACCCATCGATCATGAAGAGGGGAACAACGGTCAACAAGGCTAAACAGGCATTGGAAACCGCAAAAGACGTAGAGAAATTCGCGAAGATCGGAAGCATTGCACTCTTGCTCACAGGCCTGCTCTTGGGTCTATTAAATCCAAGCTTATTTACCGAAGGATGGTATATTGCTGCCTTAATTTTGTACCTCGCCGTCCAACCCATTGTGGCCTATATGATTCCTAAAAAAGCGGAAAATCTATATGTCCTATTAGAAAAACAAGATAGTGATACGTTACCAGCCGAATTTATGCCGATTGCCATGCAAATTGCTAAATTAGATAACATCGCTCGGGCTTCTGTCTTTATCTTAATTCTTTTAATGTCACTAAAACCATTTTAAGGTCTCGTTCGAGTCTATCTTTAGCGGAAGCCTTGTCCCTAGCTCTACATCGTCCTATGATCAATTCTGAAGTTTTAATCAAAACCCCCTGATGTAAAGCTAGGGAAATCATTTATTATATAGATTTCTGTCTGTCAAAATAAAAAACCGACATCATCATCTAAGAAGATATCGGCATAATTGGTTAAAGTCACTAACTATTAATACACTCTATACGTTTGACCGGTCTGAGCCCCTTCAACACTTTTTCTGTAGGCTGTTGTCACTCTGCTGGCTGAGACAGGCTCGAACCCTGGAAAATATGGACCATACTTTTCTATCGACTCTACCAAAACATTGGGGCTTACATTATTGATCCGTATACCGCGAGGCATCTCAATCGCTGCAGATTCAACAAAAGCTCGGATTGCTCCGCTGGCCATGGCAGCGGACGCTCCTCCCCGTATAGGATCATCCATGATGATTCCTGTTGTCAAAGTAAAACTTCCATGATCCTTGACATGCTGAAGACCAAGTAAGACCAAATTAATTTGTCCTTTTAATTTGCTTTGTATGGAAATCTCATTGTCCTCAGGTGTCATGTCAAGCAGAGACCCAAAGTGGGTCACCCCAGTCGTACTAATGACGGCATCAATGTTCCCCACGGTTTCGTACATCCTTTTGATGCTTTCTATAGATGTAATGTCAACCGTAATTTCGGAACCCTTCCTAGAAGCCGAAAGGATTTCATGTCTTGAAGAAAATTCGTTTCGAACCGCCTTTCCTATGGTTCCCGTTCCACCCACAACTAAGATTCTCATGTTACTTCCCTCCGGAACAACAACCACTTTTCTCTGTTGAACTAATCTGGATAGAATCGCTTTTCACATCTTCAGATTCACTGGAGCAACAAGACGACTCCATGGGTTGTTTAGGCTTTAACTCCTCGACTTTTGGTGTTGAACAACAATTTGACTTCATTTTTCATCTCTCCTTTTAGAATTTTAATGTACAGCTGAACTTTTATTTTCATTTTGTGCTTGCGTGGAAATGGCTAACAGGCCGCCCATGATGATTACATTCTGCAAAAAGCTGAGTTGCTCGGTCGCTGCCATCTCTGGAGGAAGAGCCCAGAAGTTGTGCATGACAATATTGGTTGGAATCATAAAGGCCGTCATTCCCCATGCCACCCAACGCAGTTGATATCCAAAGATAAGGGCCAACCCTCCACCTAATTCAATTGCGATGGCACCGATCAGGAGAACCGGGATCAGGGAAGGTGGGAAACCTTTCATGGCCATCCATCCAGCGGTAGCCCCCCAATTTAAGATTTTGAACAAACCCATATAGGCGAATATTCCACCCATCAAAACACGACCTACAGTATACATTTTATATCCCTCTTTTCTTTTGTATTACCATACCTATGTATAGTATATTTTTGTGAAAAAAATGATTTAGACTACATCGTATCCCTGGTCCTCAATGACCTCTTTAATCGATTCAATCGTTACTTTGGCTTCATCATAAGATACAGAGACGCTCTTATTCGCTAAATTGACCTGACCTGCTGCTCCGATTTCTTTCAAAGCTCCCTCAATCGCCTTCACACAGTGACCGCAAGACATTCCCTCTACTTGTAATAATACGTTTTTCATGTTTACTTCTCCTTTTCTTTTATTGATTTCTTATTTTTAATTTACTATACCCCTGTTAGGTATGTCAACCTGTTTTTGGAAAAAACTTTTACGCGAGTTTTTTCTTCTGCACAAACATGAATAGAATAACAATACTAAGAACGGAAGCCACTGCACTGACCAGATAAATATAGCTAAAACCATCTTGGAAAGAGCTCAAGAAAAATCCGGCAATTGCGGGTCCTAGCGTAGATCCAATAGAGCGGAACAAACTGAGATAGCCCACAGCCGATCCGATTTCCTTCGGATCTACAGCTTGCAAAATGAGAATATTCAATGGCGCACCAATAATAATTCCAATTCCAAAGCCCATGATCATCACTGTTGGGAGAAAGAGAACCATGGAAGAAACGAAAATTCCTAAAGATAAGGCTCCAGCCAATGTAATGACAAATCCAAGCAGGATAACTTTCTTTGCCCCCCACTTATCGACCAGCATTCCACCTGCCAACGAAGCTACCATAGAGGCTATCGCCAATGGGGTCACACTAAAACCAGCATTTCCTTTCTCTAAACCAAGAATAGTCTCACTGAACAATGGAATAAAGTTCGTTGCCGTAGCCATAACAAAGCCTGATAACAAGGAAGCCGCTAAGATCGTCAATGTATTTCCTTGAGTGAAGTATTGGACATTGAGAACAGGATCCACCTGCTTTTTCTCAATCATCACAAGTACCGGAACAAGCAATAAACCAATCAAACTATAGAGTGCCTGGTGACTGCTGATCCCTACCATGATGAGTAAGATGATCGCGCTTAAAAGAATAATGCCTGCTACATCGATTGGACGGTTAACCACCTGTTGGTTCGGTTTGTACCCCGCGATCATTATCAAAATCACGGCTGAAATGGGCAGATTAATTAAGAAGATCCATTGCCAGTCGAAATGGGCGATAATGACGCTGCCAGCTACCGGACCTAGAATGGTTCCTAGACCAAAAGCGACACCAATCCAACCCATCGCCTTGCCTCGTTTCTCCGGAGGGTAAGTTGCTGCGATCTGAGCAGCTGTGATGGGAAAGATCCCTCCAGAACCAATGGCTTGAACCGCTCTTCCGAGCAAGAAGATCCAAAAGTTGGACGCCATCGCGGCAATCAACGACCCGACAGCAAAGGCCACAATCCCGAACAAAAAGGTTTGTTTTCTTCCAAATCGATCAGACAGCTTCCCCAAAACAGGAATGCTTACAGCAAAAACCAACGTATAAATGGTGAAGCTCCATACTCCCCACGATGAATCCACTCCAAAGGCTATAAAGATAGAGCTTAAAGCTGGACCAACAATACCGTGATCTAAAGCTCCCATAAAGATACCTAACAAAAAGGTGAATATCGTTAAACCTTGAGACAGCCCTTGAACTCTTACTGCACTCACATTCGGATTCATAATGAATCATCTTCCTTTCTCTCTACGTCATTTGGGTTTGTTTTCCTCTTATGCTTAAAATATACTATACCCCCCTACCCCATGTAAAGAGTCTCTTTTTATTTTGTAAAAAAAATGAATCATGACTTGTCTCAAGCTAATCCAATAGATTAAGATAAATACAAATATAGGTATTTAGTACCATTTAATAAAGTTTAATTCTATCTTACGAATACATCTACTTACTAACCTAGGAGGCACTAATGAAAAGTGTAAAAGGAAAAATATTGATGGGCTTTGCTTTTGTATTGGCTATTTTAATTGGGATGGCCACGAACAGTTACTTAACCATTAATACCCTTTCTAAAGACGTCGATCGTATAACGTCAAATGATATGGCATTTCTGGAGTTAGCTAACTCCATGTCCTTTAGTGTAGCAAATCGAGCTAAGGTTGCACGTGACTATATCCTCTTCAATCGTGAAGAGTTAAAACAAAAATTTATAATCGAAACCGAAGCTGCTATAGCAACTGAAAAAATCATTATAGAGAAGATAAATAGTGGAAGGATATCAGAAGAAATCCAATCGGCTGTTAAGGAAGCTGACGAAAAGACAAATAAATGGCGAACACTAGTTACAGATGAAATAATTCCACTGTACGATAGTGGAGATACACAGGGTGCGATACGCTTAATGGAAGAAAAATGTCTTCCCTACAGTGAAGAAGCAATTCAGGCCTGGGTAAAAGTTGTAGAAATTCAAAATGAACTAACGAAGGCTCAAACGGAACAAGTCAAATCCTCTGCGTTGCGATCAGAAGGTGTCATTATCATTACATCTGCATTGGCTATAGTTATTGCTGTCGGAGTAGCATTCTTTATAGCTACTCATATTTCCAAGGCCATTTCATTAGTTGTTAATCGTTTAGAAGCAATTGCTAAGGGAGACCTCCGTGGAGAATTATTAGAGACAAAATCGCAAGACGAAATTGGACGTTTAATTCACGCTTCAAATACAATGGTTACAAATCTGAAAGCATTAATGGTGAGAGTTGCTGAAACGGCTAGTCTTGTAGCTGCGTCTTCACAACAATTAACCGCTTCTGCCGAAGAATCAGCTTCTTCATCTGAACAAGTCACAACATCGATTCAAGATATCGCTCAAGGGGCAGAAACTGCCTCACATAGTGCAAAGGATAGTGTTCGCGCAATGGCAGAAATGTCCTTGGGTGTACAAAGAATTGCTAAGTCTTCTTCTGATGTAGCCCAAGAGTCCCAGAACACGACAAATCAGGCGAATGAGGGGAACTATTTCATTCAAAAAGCGGTGTCTCAGATGCAATCCATTCAAACATCTGTAGGTACAACTTCTAGTCTAGTAACGAGCCTTGGAGAACGTTCAGATGAGATTGGGCAAATAGTAGAAGTAATTACTGGAATTGCAAATCAAACCAATCTATTAGCATTAAATGCTGCTATAGAAGCAGCAAGAGCTGGTGAACAGGGGCGTGGTTTTGCAGTAGTTGCCGATGAAGTTCGCAAGTTAGCTGAACAATCTAAGGGTTCTACCGACCGAATTGCGATGTTAATTAGTCAAATTCAACTTGATACCAACATCTCGATTGATTCGATGGCGCAAGGTATGAAGGAAGTAGAAGTCGGAACAAATGTCATTAACGAGGCTGGACTAGCATTTGGCAGAATTCTCGAGTCTATTACATTAGTATCAGAAAAGGTCGAAGAAGTATCAGCTTCAGCTGAACAAATGGCAGCATCAGCACAACAGTTGAACGCAACGGTAGATTCTTTGGCAGAAATTGCAGAGAACACCTCTTTAAACACACAAAGTGTTGCTGCTGCTTCTGAAGAACAGCTTGCCACCATGCAAGAAGTTACAGCATCCGTTACTTCATTAAGTTGTCTAGCTACAGATCTACAAGAAGAGCTGAATAAATTTAGATTCTAGTAAAAGGAGTGGCTGTAATACTCTCAAGAGTGTACAAAGTATTTTTAGTCGATATTCATAGAAGAGAGAATATCGACTTTCTTTATGGAATTCCCTCGTGGGCCAAGTTGAACATCGGATCGAGAGTAGGTCCATATTTCACCCTCTTAGATCTCTAATGATCTCACGAATACCAATAGAGCGGATCGCTTCGATAACCACTTGTTTCATTTCTGTACTTTTCATGATTTGGACCATCGATTGTTGCATTTCTTGTGTTTTCATTAGATCTATCATCACTTGTTGCATTTCGGGGCTTGATAACACCTGGACCATTTGCTCCCTCATTTCAGGAGTAGACAGGATCTGGATGAGGGCTTGTTGAACCTCTGGTGCTTTCATAAGTTCAGCCATTTGCTGTGAGGAAAGCTTCGCTGGTACTGGGGTACTCCAACCCGTGCAGCCAGTTAATGAAATGGACAAGAACAAGAAAATAGGTAGAATGATTCGCATAGATTAAACTCCTTCTCATTTGATGGTCAAGGACAATTTGCGGACAAGTCCCGCAATTAGCTCCCGCTCCGGCATTTGTTCACTCAACTCCCGGCATGCAGCCCGTATTATAAATCAATAATCTGACTAAAGATCACTAACGTTTATCTGTTGTTGACCTTTGGTCAGTTTCAAGGGAGTTCCGGAATTCGGTCCATTTTGCCATGTAATGTCTTTCCATGTAGGATCATCGATTACAGTAAGACCACAGAAATCCCTAGGATCTGTGGTCTTTTTAACTTATAACCATTGAATATAGAGATACCCTAGTAACGCCGAGAGGGCGGCATAGAGGAACATCGGGACTAGAGTGAAGCGAATGATGTGACCTTCTTTTCCTAATAAATTCACGACAGAGGAGGCTGCCACAACATTCAAGACGCAGATCATATTTCCAGCATTCGCTCCTAATACTTGCAAAGATAAAATGACTTCTGGAGGCAATTGCATCTGATTCGCTACAGTAAATTGAAAAAGGGAAAACATCATATTACTGAACGTGGCACTGCCTGATATAAAGGAGCCGAGCGACCCAATGAAGGGAGCCACCCACACCCATTGCTCTCCCACACCCTGAGCAAACAACGATGCGAGCTCCATCGGCATACTCATTAAACCGGAGGCATTCACGCTCGAATTAATAAAAATACGAACCATGGATACGGCGGCCCCGAGAGCAATGGCACTTCCGATGAGCGTTTTGGCGGATTGAGTGAGGGCGTCTCGTACTTGCTTCATAGACATATGATGGTAAAATATCGCAAAAACAACAACCGCAACAAAGATGGTACCCGGAAGATAGAGGGGCTCCAAGCCGGTTCCAATGTCGGTTCCCAAGATGTTTGCCCAGCCCACTTTCACCGACTTCAACCAGGCTTTGAATGGCAGGAGGTCCAATCGAGTGAGCACAAGTAAAATGGCTAATAACAAGTAAGGTGCCCATGCCCGTTTTAGAGATAGAGGAAGTGGTTCTTCCAGCGGAGCGGTTGCACCCTCCTCGCCCTTTTTTTCTTCAGTTTTAAAACCCCATGGTTGAGTAGGTAATAAAAATCCTTTTTGAGCAGCCGGAATCACCAAAGCCAATCCAACCAACCCTCCAATTATAGAGGGAAACTCAGGACCTAGGAACGTGGCTACCAAATAGGCAGGGAGGGTGAAGCTGAGTCCGGCAAAAAGAGCAAATTTCCAAACCTTTAACCCCTCTTTCCACGAACGATTTTCCCCGAAAAACCGAGTTAAGATCATCACTAACATTAAAGGAATCCACGTCCCCATGAATATATCGAACAGTACGGCTTGTTATGCTACCTTTTGCAAGAGAAATTCAAGCTCTCGCCCATTTAAGTAGTGTAAAACCTCTGGAGCAACGGAAGAGCCTTGGCGTAAGCCCTGATCTACCCCCACGATGATAGGGGTTCCTACGGCACCAAACGAAACAGGACTACTATCGGCAATTAATGCTAAAACGACGGCTGCTAGCGGAGGAAAGCCCAGCGAAACCATCAACGGGGCTCCAATGGCTGCTGGGGTCCCAAATCCAGCGGCCCCTTCGATGAAAGCTCCAAACAGCCAAGCGATAATAATCGCTTGAACTCTTCGGTCCGGATTGATTTTCATAAACCCACTCCGAATCACCGTCATAGCACCGCTATGTCTTAACGTATTCAACAGTAAAATAGCCCCAAAAATAATCCACAGTATAGAGGCCGTAATTAAAAGTCCTTCTAGCGAGGCCGCACTGATTTGAATCCAAGGGATCTTCCATATCCAGGCAGCCATTAAGGCGGTCACCAAATAACTTAAAGGCATGGCTTTTGTTGCCGGTAATTTAAGCAAGACAAGAAGTAAGAATACGGAAAGGATCGGCATGGATGCCGTCAGGATTTGCCATACATTCATGACTTCACTCTATCAAGAAAAGTGCTTTTGAATGATACGAATATTCTCTTTTAAAACCTTCGCAGATTTATTAAACTTCTCCAATTCATCTGGTGGGAGATTGAACTCTAAAATACTTTGAACACCATGTTTATCAATAATCGCCGGCACCCCAATATAAACATCCTCCGTTTCATACTCGCCTCGAAGCAAGGTCGAAATCGTTAGGATGGAAGATTCATTGTTTAATATGGCTTTTGTTAGACGAGCCAGCCCCATCGCGATGCCATAATACGTAGCACCCTTTCTTTCGATAATGTGGTAAGCTGCATCTCGTACATTTTCAAAAATACCTTGTAAGTCTTTCTCCGCTTGAACCGGGTCAATATTTCTAGTTTTAGAAAAGTCGGCAAGGGATTGGCTGCCGATATAAGCATGACTCCAAGCAGGAAATTCCGAATCTCCATGCTCCCCTAAGATATAAGCATGAACATTACGGGTATCTACACCGTAATAATTGCCTAGCATATAGCGAAAGCGAGCTGTATCTAAAATCGTTCCGGAGCCGATGACGCGTTTCGCTGGCAACCCAGAAAACTTCCATGTGGCATAAGATAAAACATCCACCGGATTGGTCGCAATCAAGAAAATCCCATTAAATCCACTGGCCATCACCTTATTGACAATTTCTTTAAATATCTTCGCGTTTTTCTCCACCAAGTCCAAACGTGTTTCTCCTGGTTTTTGATTCGCTCCCGCTGCAATCACTACAACATCTGCATTGTGACACTCTGAATAATTCCCACTATAAATTTTAGCAGGAGAGGCAAAAGGCATACCATGATTCAGATCCATGGCATCCCCTTCCGCTTTGCTCGTATTTACATCAATAATAACGATTTCCTCGGCTATTCCTTGGTTCACCAAAGAAAAAGCATAACTAGAACCGACAAAACCGGCTCCCACAACAACCACTTTTCGAGTTTTTGTTATGATCATATGGTCCTCCCTATTAAACATATCAACACATATAGTCTATACTGCTTTGAGGAAAATATATACTGTCGCCGTCCTTTACTTGGAGGGATTCCTCCCCTGAATTTAAGAATCAAAAAAAAAACACCTGCTTAGGTGCTTTTTCGGCATAGCGAATCCAACTCTCGATCTCCATTTCAGCAATAACGTCTAGCGTTAGCAACTAGTAACCTAAATTCCGTTTTAATAAATCCAATTCCAAATACATAGCTCCTTCTATCGGATTGTATATATAAGGTTCAATGGTGTAAAATTCCAAAGACTCATATAGAGAAATGGCTGGCTTCATAGTTGACAAGGTATCTAATCGCATGAAGCCATAACCACAAATCATGGCTTCTTCAATAATAGACAAGGCTAGCCTTTTTCCAATTCCTTGTCCCTTCCAATCGGGTTTAACATACAACCTTTTCATTTCACATATCTTTTCATCCATTCTCCTGATCGCCACACACCCTACTGTCTCTTGATGATCTACTGCTAACAGCAAACAACCACCTGCTGAGGTCCCATACTTTGCGGGTATATTTTCCAACTCATCATCAAAATTTTGAAAACCTAAGTCAATGTCTAAAGACTTGGCATACTCCGTAAAAAGTTCTCGTGCTTGTTCAAAATGAAAACTGGTCGAAGCCTGAATAATACTTACCATATCCTATCTCCCCCTACTTGGTATGATTGGATGGAAACGATATCATTGGTCATATTCCTCTATTATCTCTTAGTTCAATTATTGTACCTTCAGGTGCAATTAATTTACATAAGCAGCCATTTTCTACTTGATAAATGGCTTCACCATTTTTTAGTATAAAATCATAACCCCATTGTTTAATAGTTTGGACTTCTTTAACTAAGTCATCAACCCATAGACAAAAATGATGGATCCCCTGTGTGTTTGGGTAAACACGATCAAGATTCTCACCTACTTTTCCAGTTTGAAGCTCTATATAGAATTCACCCAATTTTAACCAAGAGTTATAATAACGATTATGAAAATGGGGGGATTCTTCAATTAGTTCAAAACCAAGAATATCCCTGTAAAATTTTAAGGATTCTTCGTAGTGATTTGTTTGGATACAAATATGGTGAACAAATTTTGTAGTCATTTCTCTCTCCTTATGTTTTCTACTTCTATCAAAAGTAACACATTATTTCCAGTTTTTCTTCTGAAACTATTCCTGGCCAATAATACACCAAAAAGAGGAGTCGATTTCATCGTGACTCCTCAGCCTTTTCCGTTTTATTATTTTTTAAGTAATTTATATCCAATATAAGAAACGAGTCCGAGGATTAATAAAAGTCTGACAAAGGCATTGTCAGAGAAGGAACTTACCACAAGGATCGTAACGATAAAGATAGCAATAATCGATACAAATTTAGTATATCGAATGGAGTCTTCAGATAACTCAGGTTCCTCTTTATACATCCACCTTTTCCCAAATAACATACTTTCCTCTGGGTAAAAGTAACTCCAAATTAACACTCCATATACAGGAAGTAATAAAATAATTATGATAATCGCACTAGCCACGGATGTACCTCCTTTCTCATATATACGGTTTGATCCCTAAAGGGTTTCGAAAATTCAAGATTTTATTCACCAAACCTGCCAAAAAATGCTCTAGAGTTTACTCGTCTGCTCTAGCAGGGTGTCCTCTTCCAATTCTACTAGAATGCGAACCCTATCTTCTCTTTCATAGCCGGCTTCTCTCAATTTGGTCCATAAAGAGTCAGAGCTCTTTTCTTGTTCTGGTTGTGCCCCTGCTCCTGCCGTATTAGGCAACCTAAGGGGAATAGGTACCATACTTACTCTTGAATCCAAATGAACCCTCATACCGCATGATGCATAGGCTAATACATAAAATTGTGTTTATAGATAAGGAGTTTTTATATGTACCATGGTGTAGTCGCTTCTGCAACAGGAGATGTCAATGGTGACAATAGACCTGATCATGTCTACCTCACAGGAATCCTAACAACAGATGTTTCCATTATTCAACATATTACACTTGTGATACAGGATGGTGCGACAGGAAGGTCTGTTCAGATCCCTTTTAAAAATAATATGGGGTATAATCCTACGTTGTTTTTAGGAGATTTTACAGGAGATGGAGTTAAGGATATTCTCATTACTATTCAGACTGGTGGCAGCGGGGCTACCACCTATGACTATCTCTATTCCTATGTCCGTAACACGCCTCGTTTGCTGTTCGATTCCGATATGTATAATCAACAATATCAATATGAGGTAACGTATCTAGAAAATTATAAGGTGCAAGTATGGAGTAAAAATAACAACTCCCAATACCTGATCGACCTATCCCTTCGAGACCCTGATTATTTAAACGAAATATATGAATCCAATGGGAAATTAAAGAACCCGATCAGTGGATGGGTAGACCCCCTAAGCGGCTTATATCCTATCGATTTTGATTCCAATCATGTATATGAGCTCTTAGCCTACCAACAGATTGCTGGTAGGTACCATGCCGATTCGTTAGGTTATGTTCAAAACCGATTAAAATGGCAAAACAATAGGTTTATTCTTGACTTACAAAATGTCGCTATTTTTGGTTCACCTTCATGACTCGTATTTTTGTAGAATTAGAGTAAAAGTAGTTCCTTCCATTGAGCTTTCTTTAAGGACTAAGTCTCCACCCAGTGCTTTTGCCATCATTTTACTGATTGTCAGTCCTAGTCCCAAACCTCTAATTTTGTATTTCTTGCCCTCTCCGCGATAGAATCGCTCAAAAATGAGAGATTGTTCTTTAGAGGGGATTCCCATCCCATTATCCTTTATGTCTATTTTAACTTCTCCATTATTTTCATACAGGATCATCTCCATCTTCCCGATTGATTGTATGGCTTGATTGGCGTTATTTAACAGGTTGTATAAAATCTGCTGAATTCTTAAAGAATCAGTTAATACCCATATCGTATGCTCAGGTAAAGTTACGTTCAAAGAAATGCGATGATCTTGAAATAGATCCCACTGATGGGCAATTTCTTGAATGAATTGATTAGCATTATGCCTTTCCTTATTGACGTTGATTTCACCGATGGCAATCGAATTAAAATTTAGCAAGTCTTCTACCATCTTTTCTAATCGATAGGTCTCTTTATGACAAATGTCTATAAATTCTTTCGCCTCCTCACCGGTTACAATCTCTCCCTTAACCGCTTGGAGTAGACCACTAATTGAAGTGACTGGAGTCTTTAATTCATGGGTGACCCCTGCTAAAAGTTCTGTCCGCATGGATTCAAGCTTTTGCAAACGAGTGGTCATATCCTGAAAGGTTTCTACCAATTCGTATACTTCTTTTTCCTTGATATTTTTATCTAATTTGACTTCATAATTACCAGCTACAATTTGTTTGGCAGCCATGGCAACATCTTGAATGGGTTTGGATAATTTCTTAGTTAATAAATAAATGACCCCCCACCCAAGTAAAGCTAAGCTCGTTAGTAATGTAACTAACAATTGCATATCTTCAGGACTACTCGTGATATCCTTTTCAGGATTCAACAAGACAACCCAACCAATCGCTTGGTTGTTGAATTCGATTTTACGTTTAACAACAAGGAAACGTTCGTCATTGAATGTGGTTATTCTCACACCTTGATCATTCTCTTCCAGTGAATAGCGAATGTTCTGTAACCACTCTACGGGTATGGTTTTGAATTTTTGATAGATGACTCGTCCCTTCTCATCGAGAATAAACCATAGAAATTTGCGATCGAGGTCTAAGAAGTTCTGACGTCTCTCAATGATCCGAGGGAGAGCTTGACCAATTTGCAGCTTTCCATGGGTATCCACTACCCGATCCACCATTTCCTCTGCCAGCAAATTCATAATATCGAGTCGCTTTTCCGTGGCATTATGCTTCAACCACATAGTAGAGAGAATCCCAATCACCACCAAGCCCATGATTAAGGTCACGACATAACGCGTAGTCCAATATTGCAACATCGAAACTTTATGATCCTTTTTCAATAACACAGAATTGATACCCCAATCCTCTTAAAGTTCGAATTTCACCTTCCGCTTCCGACCAATTACCCAACATTTTACGTATCCTCTTGATCGCTAAATCCACGGCTC
Organism: Ammoniphilus sp. CFH 90114; assembly: GCF_004123195.1. Classification (NCBI taxonomy): domain Bacteria; kingdom Bacillati; phylum Bacillota; class Bacilli; order Caryophanales; family Paenibacillaceae; genus Ammoniphilus; species Ammoniphilus sp. CFH 90114. The sequence continues at coordinate 123,018 of NZ_SDLI01000005.1, read as the reverse complement.
GGTCACTTCCCTCATAATCCATCCCCCAAACATGCTCGAGTAATTGATCTCTTGTAAACGTTTGATTCGGGTGTTGAACAAGGAAAAAGAGTAAGGATAGGTCACGCGGTGTAAAGTTTAGTTCAATCCCATGCAACGTGACTACGTGTGCTTTGAAATCCACTTTTAAGCCCCCGAAGTGCCTCGTATCTTGAGAGTTTAATACGTTTGTTGTCCTTCGCATGACGGCGTGAACCCTTGCCACTACTTCTTCTGCGTTAAATGGTTTGGTGATATAGTCGTCTGCTCCTTGATTTAATCCGGATAACTTTTGATTCATTTCACCAAGAGCGGTTAGCATGATCACGGGGCAAGCACTCTTTTCACGGATGGCTCTTAATACACTCCAACCATCTGCACCTGGAAGCATCACATCCAGCAATACCAGTGAAGGATTTACTTGCTCAAATTTATGAATGGCTTCTTCCCCATCAAATGCTTGTTCCACTTGAAACCGCTCTCTTTCCAAGTAGACTTTTAATACCCGGGATATTGTAACTTCATCTTCAACAATGAGGATGCATTTCAAGTCAATGTCTCCTTTCCTATCTTAACAGTGGAAAGATCCTCGACAAAATCGAGGATGTGATTAGATTTATGAATTGTTACCTTACATATTACTCTAAAAGCAATTTCTATTCATTCGTTTGTTGCATTTGCATCCATATTTGTTTAAGGGTATTTTTAACGGCTTCCTCCAATTGTTGATTCCAGTTGACTCTTGCGTCTAGGTGTAGTGTTTTCCTCTGCTTTTGGGCTCACACAAGCTAACTTAACAGGTGAATGTGTCATGTAGATGTCAAAACAAAAAACACTTACCTGTAATGGTAAGTGGACAAAGTGATTGCTAATCAATTAGGCTATATAATTTCACTAACTCGGAATTTCTTCTCCGATGACCGTGCCCGTGTGAATCGAAATCTCAAATAGTAATGAGGTTATTGAGGAAAGTTGGAAGTGATATCTATGGGATATAAAATAGAGGTTTATGGAGAAATCCCCTATGATCATGCACATCATAGGGGAGGACTAATTAATAATTAAAGCTTAGAAACGTTAGAAGCTTGATCGCCTCTTTGTCCTTGAACTACTTCGAATTGTACACGTTGACCCTCTTCTAAGGATTTAAACCCATCCCCAGTGATTGCACTGAAGTGTACAAAAACGTCATCTCCATTTTCTCTTTCAATAAATCCAAAACCTTTTTCTGCATTAAACCATTTAACTGTTCCCTTTAACATTTCAAAACCTCCAAAGTTTTATTTAAATATGCTATTTTAGAAAAATAAAAAATTCACATATTATAAAGAGTTACCATCATGAAGTGATAACCCTTTGTAACATGTGAATTTCACATTGGAATTATACTTTTTTCTAATATAGAGTAGTATAACTTATATTTCCACATAAATCAATAGTTGATCAATTTAATGGATGATAATGGGATTAACAGAATTGAAATGACAATCAGTGTAATTCTTGCTGAGATTCGAAGATACGAAAAAAAAGTCTCTAGAACAGAGACTTTTTTAATAGAAGCCTACTTATATAGGACATCTTCTTTTAAAGAAGCTACTTTTGTTATCGCTGTATCAATATCCTCTTGACTTACGCCAAAATGGACAAGAGCGTTGGTCAAATGTGTTGCGATTGCGTTAAAATGCTCCGGTTGGATGTTCATTCCTTCGTGAGCTTTGGCCATTGACATTCCCGTGTATTGGTTTGGACCACCTAGTGCAAAGCTAATAAACTTGGTTTGGTGCTTTCTTTGCTTGTCCATATCTGTATTCTTAAAGAAATGGTTGACTGTCTCATCAGCTAAAACGAGTTCATAAAAGTAATCAACGACTTTGGCAATGGTTGCTTCCCCACCTAATTTTTCATAAAGGTTTTGAGTTGTCATATTTGTTGCCTCCCACCACTTAAATATGTATTATAAATACATATTATAATTTACTAAATAAACTTTAAAAAAGCAATAGATAAAATACATATTTACACTCTCCTCCATTGTCCCTTTTCGTTATAATTGATAGAATACGTCTAACATCATTCGTGAGGTGTAGGAGATATGCATCTAACTTCTTATACGGACTATTCTCTTCGTTTACTTATCTACCTCGGTGCTCAAACACCGGGAGTACTTTCTAGTGTAAAAGAAATATCTACCGTCTATGACCTATCGTACAATCATTTAGGTAAAATTACGTTTAAACTTGGCAAGCTGGGTTTAATCGAAACCGTGCGTGGGAGAAATGGGGGGATTCGCTTAGCCAAGGCACCAAAAGAGATCAATTTAGGATGGGTTGTACGCCAAACGGAAGACGATTTGCAAGTGGTAGAGTGTTTTGGCAAGACGAATACGTGTAGAATTTCCTCCGTATGTCGTTTGAAAGGGATACTTGGGGAAGCTCTAGAAGCCTACTTCCGCGTGTTGGATTCCTATACCCTTGAGGATGTCCTATCAAATAAAGATGCAATTCAATTATCTTTAGGACTGTCCAAGTAAAAACCAACTTAAGGGCGATTCAAATGAAAAAGACCTCCCCGGTTTCGAAGGGAGGTCAATAGTCTAGATGTGCTGTTCCATCTTATCAATATTTTGTTCATGTCGTTTCTTCATTTCTAGCAGGAATGTTCTTGTTCTTGTGTCCATGCCATAGGATATGGCTTCATCAATTTTGCGTGCTACCCATGCCTGACCTTTGTTTAATAAAGCTAGTTTTTCCTTCAGGGATGGCAAGGCACGGACTTTTTCGATAAAGTCACCTATCTCCTTGCTTACGGTTCCTCCTTCACGCTGGATCGAATGAATGAGGCCCTGGCAACTCCATGATTCATCTTCTTTAACTTGTACGAAGGAATCTTCCAAACCACTCGATGGATAAGTTTTAAGCAAATCATCCAGTACCGCGACTCCCGATTTTTCGGCTTCGAGAAGACGGTTTAAGATCTCCACGAACGGATCTTGATCTTTACAAACAAGGCATAAGTTGTTTCCACTTTCTAACGTGATTCCATTAAAAAATCCGTCGGTGCAGTAAATATCCTTTTGACAACGTATGCAGGTTCCTATCAGATCTCTCACCAGATATCCTCTCCCTCGCCAACATAGGTATTACCAATGAACCGGATATTTCTTATTTTTGAACAAATTGATATAAAATAAGGAAAACCCAACGACGATTAATGCACTAATCATAATCATCGGAAGAAACCCCCATCCGACTTCTGTATTAATCGCCACAATGGCACTTGCTGCAGCGGGTGGATGTACAACTCTAGCAATAACCATTAAGAAGACGACTACGGCTAGTGTAATGCCAATCATGAAATGACTCTTCCCAAAAAGATCCCAGATGATCAATGATGCTGAAGTAGATATAAAATGTCCGCCTATCACCTCTCGCGGCTGAGAAAAAGGGCCCTCGTGCACGGCAAACACGAGTAAGCAACTTGCCGCAATGGGACCAAGAACCATGGGAAAACCAAGTTGAATCACGATAAAACTTACAATAATGATAGCAATAAGACCACCCGTTGCAGAAATAATATTATCTGTTATTTTGACACTTGATTTAGTTCTAGTACTACCTTTCATCTTAGCTATATAGCCTGAGAAAGATCTTCGTAACTCTGTTTCTTCATTGTTGAATTCATCTTGCGCGTACATTACAGGTTCTCCTTAATCGATTTGCCACAATACCAACAAAAACTTCCAATATTAAGATTATTATAAAGGAAAAAACCTGTATTTCAAATACTTTTTTACAGTTTTGTGAACACCGATTGAACACGGTCCAATGACTTGTATTGATTAAGGATCATCTGATGATAGATTCCCTGTTCAGCCATCAATTCAACATGATTTCCTTTTTCTTTGATTTCACCGTTCTCAATGACCACAATCGTGTCGGCATGGCGAATTGTATTTAGTCTATGAGCGATGATAAAACTCGTTCTGCCTTTAAGAACTTTAGTCAATGCCTCTTGAATATGTAATTCTGTGCGAGTATCAATGCTGCTTGTCGCTTCATCAAGGATAAGCAAAGATGGTTTGGACAGAATTACTCTTGAAATGGCAAGTAATTGCTTTTGCCCATGACTAAGATTCCCTCCATTTTCAGATAACTTGGTCTCATAGCCTTTAGGCAATCGGTTGATGAAATCATCGGCATTCGCCATTCGAGTTGCTGCTTTCACTTCTTCATCTGTTGCATCTGGGTTGCCATATTTAATATTTTCCATAATCGTTCCTGAAAATAAATAAGTGTCCTGAAGAACAATGCCGAAGCATTTTCTTAAGCTTTCTCTTGTATATTTCCTAATATCTCTTCCATCAATGAGGATTTGCCCCTCTGACACTTCATAAAATCGTGTTAATAGATTAAGAATCGTGGTTTTACCCGCTCCCGTCGTTCCTATTAAGGCTGTGTTGCTGCCAGCTTCCGACTTAAAGCTCACATTTTTGATAATAGGAACATCCGGCCGGTAACCAAAGCTCACATTTTTAAATTCAACAACGCCTTTTGGATTGACTAAAGGAATCGCTTCGGGATGATCCTCAAGTTCTTCCTCATGATCAAGAATGTCAAATACTCTCTCTGCCCCGGCAACACCGGATTGTAATAGGTTAAAGGTATTAGCAAGGTCATTTAGTGGTCGTACAAATTGACGGGAGTAAGTGATGAAGCTTGCAATCAAACCAATCGTGATCATATTTTGAACAGCCAAATAACCCCCTACCACCGCGACAATCATAAAGCCAAAGTTATTGATCACATTCATCATGGGCATTAAAAATCCTGACCATATTTGTGCCCTTGTCCCTACTTTTTGAAGTCTGTTGTTCACTTCTTTAAATTCTGCCATCGCCTTTTCTTCATAATTAAAGGCTCTTATCACCTCTAAGCCAGAAATCATTTCTTCAACCTGCCCATTTAACAACCCAAGTTCTTTTTGCTGGTCTCTAAAAAGAACTCTTGTCTTTCTTGCAATCGTTCGGGTAAGGAAAAACATGAACGGTATCGTTATGAGACTAGCACCGGTTAAGATGGGACTTAAGCTAAGCATCATAACGAAGGAACCGGTTAGGACAATCACACCAGACATCAATTGAGTGGTTGACTGGGATATAGAATTGCTTACGTTATCAATGTCATTGGTCAGCCTGCTCATCAACTCTCCGTGAGTACGTGAGTCAAAGAACGATAATGGCAGCTTTTGCAGCTTTTTAAACAAATGACTCCTTAACCTTTTTACAATCCGTCCAGCAACACCAGCCATGATCCAGCCTTGGGAAAAATTCAATAAGGCATTGGCGATATAAGCGATGAAAAGAGTAAGAACGGTAATTTGGAGTACCCTAAATTGAACGGTTTCCTCTAAACCAATGGCATCCACCGCTTTACCGATTAAAAAAGGGATGAACAAAACGATAATAGAATCCACGAGGATCAGGATAAAAATAGTAGAAAGGAGCGCTTTATCTTTTCCAAAGTAGGACCATAGCCTTTTTATCGTTCCCTTAAAATCTTTAGGCTTTACTACCTGTCTTTGGAAACGAGCGGCACCACCTCCACCCGGTCGACCAGGCATAGGAGTAATGCTGTCTTTTTTAGGTTCTTGATTTGTTCTCTCCGTCAACTTAAACGCACCTCCTTACCTACCTGTGACTGGTAGATTTCTTGATAGGTAAGACAAGTTTTTAATAATTCACTATGACTTCCAGTGCCGACGATTTTCCCGTCATCTAGCACAATAATCCGATCCGCATCCACTACGGTTGAAATACGCTGGGAAACCAGAATACAAGTAAGCTCCTTCGTATAGGTCTTCAATGATTCTTTAATTTTAGCTTCCGTTGCAACATCAAGTGCACTTGTACTATCGTCTAGGATTAAAATTTCAGGCTTCTTTATCAGAGCCCGCGCCATCGAAACTCTCTGTTTTTGCCCCCCTGAAAGATTCACACCCCCTTGGCCTATTCGTGTTTCATAGCCTTCTGGTGAATCCATGATAAACCCGTGAGCATCCGCTATTTTTGCCGCGAGTTGAATTTCTTCTAGCGAAGCGTCTTCACGTCCCCAGCGAATATTCTCGATGATAGTTCCCGTAAATAAGGTTGTTTTCTGAGCAACGATGGCGATTCTGTCCCGTATGGATTTCGGGTCGATTTCCCTAATGTCTTTTCCATTTAGTTTAATAGCGCCGCTTGTCACATCATAAAAGCGTGGGATCAGCCCTATAAGACTACTCTTTCCCGATCCCGTCTTACCAATAATACCCACGGTTTCCCCCGGCATACATGTAAACGTAACATCTTTAAGAACAGGCTCTAAAGAGGCATGATCATAGGAAAAGTACACATGCTCAAAATCGATTCTCCCACAAGAATCTGAAAGGAGTGACTTATGATCTCCTGTCCTATCCTCTTCTTCGTGTAAGACTTGACCAATTCGGCTTGCCGACGTTTTTGCCCTTACAAACATATTGAATACCATGGAAATGATCATCAAAGAAAAAAGAATCTGGGTCATGTAGTTTGTAAAAGCAACAACATGTCCGACTTGGATACTCCCATTTTCAACTCCAACGCCCCCAATCCAAAGGACGACAACAATCCCTAAATTCATGACCAACATAATAATGGGAGTAAAAATAGCAATGACTCTTGTTGCAGCGATCGACTTATCCTGAAACCCCTCATTAAATCTACTAAATTTTAACATTTCATAATCAAAACGATTGAACGCCTTTACCACTCTAACTCCTGATAAGTACTCTCTCATGGCCCCATTTACTCGATCAAGGGCATGCTGAACCTTTGTAAACAGGGGCAAGCTAAGCTTCATATTCACCATAATTAAAACAGCCACGATAGGTACAACAACAGCCAACACAATAGACAGATGGATATTTAACTTGGTTGCCATGATCAAACCGCCTATGGCGAGTAAAGGAGCTTTAATATAAATTCGCATTAGTCCATTCACAAACATTTGCACTTGAGTTACATCATTCGTTAATCTCGTAATCAAGGAAGCACGGTCATATCGATTAATACTGTTAAAAGAGAGCGTTTGAATCTTTTGGAATAGGTCAAGACGCAGGTCAGCCCCGAAATTTTGCGAAGTAATGCTGGCCAAAATACTTCTTGTTGAAGCAGCAACTCCTCCCAACAACGTAACTCCAAGCATAACCCCACCCATCTTCAAGATATAGTCCAAATCTCGATTCGCTATGCCAACATCAATAATTTTTGCCATGATCGTAGGCTGAAGCAGGTCACAAACAGCTTCAAGCATCAGAAACAACAAAGCAACACTAAATGGTTTATAATATTTCTTTATGTATTTGGAATATTCCCTCATCACTTACCACCCTGCTTACTTAATAAAAGTATTCTACTATAAATATGAGCTTTTGCTCTAGTAAATGATATCGTTATTCAATGTAAATTTACATGTTATTATGGAATCGTCTTCGTGTGACATACTCCCTGTTAAAATGAAAAAAGCCTCCATAAGTTACTGGAGGCACCCTGCTTAAATATGGAGATTTCGTGTCGTTCATCCCCTATCTATTTGCAGAATAGATCTCTTACAAAGAATTAAAAACACTCCCAATCAAAATCAATCCACTAATCGAAATCAACCCAAGAATAACAACCTGGAACCGTTCCAAGGAAATCGACCGTTGCAGCCAGGTACCACCAACGACCCCAATAAGGCCTGCTAGAGCTGTTGTTATTAGAGTATACAGATCTACTAATTGAAGCATATCAAGCTGGCTATAAAAAAAACCCTTCATGATGTCGCTGATCGTAAACGCGATGATCAGAGTGGCGACAAAACGTTCTTTCGTTAATCCAAGTCGCACAAGGTACATGCTAAAGACCATTCCTCCTGCATGGGCGAGACTGCTTGCCATCCCTCCAAAAATTCCCGCTAATCCGGACTCCCACCAAGGTCTGATATGATCTTCCGGTAACGTAGTTTTTTTTCTTTTTCTATTCCACTCATTCCAAACAAAAGTCAATGCAAGTAATCCCAATACAATACGTAGAATATTGCCTGGTGTTAAGGCCAGGATTGACACTCCAATCCATGTCCCTATTAAACTGGCTGGGATAAATAGTTTTAAAATACTTAAATCCCATTTCCCCCAATACGGAATAAGAGAAAATAGAGTGGTCATTAACATCGCTGGATAAAGCATAACAATCACGCGATCAGGAGGAAGAAACAGGGATAAGAATGCTACAGGAAGGATTCCGGCCCCAATGCCGAACCCTCCTTTAATAATCCCTGCGGCTAACGCACCAATAAGATAAAGAATATGCTCCACATGGATATCCACCTTTGTATAAATGATCTTTAAGGTTTTAGATTACACCTTTCTTCTCCAGTTCTATGGTGTGATCGGAAATTTTGCTTCGCTTTTATTTATTATATTAATTTAAATATTTTAAATTAACAATGTTTTTTATAAATTGATGGGGCTAACCTTTTTCATCCCTATCAAATTTGTAAAATGTTACATTTTCATTGACACTTACAAATATTTCTTGTTAAATAGGAATTAGATTACTAACTACTATTAATTTATGTGAAAAGGTGAATGTAATGACGAAGGAACTGTATATAACAGACAGCTATTTAAGAGAGTGTGCGTGTCATATTCTATCCGTGGACGGAGAAAAAGTCATCGTTGACCAGACAGTATGCTATCCTACCGGAGGCGGTCAGGAACATGACACTGGTGTAATCATTCAAAATGGTCAAGAGTTCGAGATTTTCCAAGTAAAAAAACAAAGCGGTCAAATCGTCCACTTTGTAAAAAATGCTCACTTATTAGCCATTGGGGAAGCGGAGATTCGACTTGATTGGGATCGTCGGTATTCCCTTATGTCACATCACACATTACTACATGTTTTGGGAGCAGTCGTATATAAAAAATACGGGGCGCTTTGTACAGGGAACCAAATTTACCCAGAGCGAGCTAGAATTGATTTTAATGAATTCCCCGAACTTAGCCAAGAGGAAGTACAAGCCATCGTAGATGAGACAAACGCGATCATTAAGGAAAATTACCCTATCTCTTATCGTACGGTAACTCGAGCGGAAGCGGAAAATGAATCCGGGCTTATCAAGACATTTGTCAATCTGCTCCCTGCTCATGTTACAGAAGTGCGCTTGGTCTCTATTGGTTCTATCGATGAACAAGCATGCGGTGGTACACATGTAAAGGCTACAGGTGAAATTGGAATGATGAAGATCACGGATATCAAGAGTAAGGGGAAAAATAATAGGCGCTTTGAGGTTGTCGCAACGCGATAACGTAATCGTAAAACACTTCGCGCTTTACTCAACTGAGGGACTGACCCTCATCTGAGCTAAAGTGCGAAGCACTTTGCCCTTTCAATACTTGTCAAAATGTGATTCCTCCATGAGAATTATTAAAATTTCACTTTTTGCGTTAACTCCCCTCTATGAACAACGAGAACAAATGGATTTTCTCCAAATTGACGGATAATGGATCCCTTATCTCCTTAAAAAAAAGCTCTTTATAGGCGCTTCCGGACATAGCATCCCTTATTTTAATCAAATTAAGAGGAAACACCTCTTGGAACGTCCGATTAGCGGAATCAATGTCCGTTTCCCCCTAAGAAACAAGGTATTCCCCCAAACTAACGGAACGTATGTCCTACAAAAAAATAATCACAGCTCAAGGTCGGGAATGATAGTCGGAACATATCTTAAATCACACCCTGTATGGGGAAGTTGTATTCCGCCGACTTCCTGACGAAATGTAAACTCAGTTCCTGCAGGCCTGTTCTTTACAATGACAGACGCATACTCAGTAGAATGAGTGAGGAGAATGCTTCGCAACGTAAGCACTATGTGTAATTCTTTAGATTTCTCCTCAGACTCTTCCATATATTGAATGTCAAATCCAGCTCTAGCAAGTAATACTCAGATATTAATGATAATTTTTGCTATAACCCCAAGCCTCTCATTGTCAGGATATCCCTCAAACTTTTGTATATATAGTATAAAGACATTAACAAATTAAATATTTTTCAGTTTAACTTCAATACTAAATTCGTAGCTCTTACTTATATGTGACATTTTTGTCACCCATAGATATAGAATTTGTCACGGAAATCAATGGAAGGAGACGGATAATTCTTTTTATAATGAATAACAGGATCGTACGCCCCTTGGATTATGGAAAGCTCTATATATTCTCATCGGAAATACGAGAAAGATTTTTAAGTATAGATCAACCGAAAGGAGATAAAGAAAATGAAGAATGGAATACTTTGGCGTGTCCTTAAACAATCTATCCCTACTACATTTCGTCTGTTTTTAGCTTCGACTTTTCTTATTTATGGATTAGCTAAAATAGTCATGGGGCAATTTGGTACTCCCCCACCAGAGTTTACATCGATAAAAGGAGAAGGTTTCGTCTTGGCGTGGACATTTTTTGGTCATTCTAGGCTTTATGAAGTGATTATAGGACTGGGTGAAGTCATTGCAGCTATTTTACTTTTGATTCCTAAGACAGCAACGTTAGGGGCTATCGTCTTCTTCCCCATCGCTATCAATGTGATGTTGGTAAATTATTGTTTCGATATTGGCGTGCAAGATCTAAGTACAGTATTGACTTTCATGTGCTTGGCTTTACTTTGGTTAGATCGAGAAAAATTATTTGCCATAGTTAGATAACTCGAGCGCTAGATCAACATGGAACATAGAATTCCTAAAAATGGAGATGAATATAATGACTAATTTTATCATTTCAGAGTTGATTGTCATTTTCATACTTACCACAACCTATTACTTTATTAAGGAACTAAGAAGAGAGACAAAGTAACTATCGAATCTCCGTTGCAGTCTCAAGCTTATTTTTTATTGCAACCTTTCCTTTTCTCTTCACGTCAGAGTAAATAAGAACAATAAAGAGGTGGGTAAAAATGAGAAAAACAGCGATGAAATTAGTGGCTTTGGGGATGGTTATTGGTGTTATAGGAACAACGGGAGCGGTCCTAGCTGCTTCTTCATTAACCTCGATTCAAGTTAGTTTGGATCCCATTCGTATGAATGTAAACGGAGAACGACTTCAGGGGCATGGGATGGACGGAAAATCTGGACAATATTTTAACGGGAAGAAGCATGTTCCAACCACGATGATTTATGAAGGTACGACGTATGTTCCTGTTCGATTAGCCGCAGAGTCTTTTGGTTATCAAGTAGACTGGGATGGTAAAAATCGGGTAATCAACTTCCAAAACGATAAGCAGCCTCCAAAGGGCATTGTCGCTGGCTCATTAGAAACCACTATTTCTCATGACGTAAATAAAGATGGAAGTATCGATTTCAAGTTTGTTTTAAAAAATCAAACCGAACGGGAAATGACGTTATCCTTTAGTAGCGGGCAGCGATTTGACTATAACATTCGAAATGCACAAGGTGACGTGGTGAAAAACTACGCTGCTGACAAACTTTTCATACAGGCCTTAGGAGAAAAAGTCTTAAAACAAGGGGAAGAGTGGATCATTACGGATCAGGCTGACTCCTTACCCAAGGGTGAATACACCATCGAATTTTGGATCACTTCAAAAGAAGAACAAGCGAAACAAAATTACACGTTCACCATCAAGTAGGATAAACCAAACAGGGAAATCTTCACGAAGAATTCCCTGTTTGGTGCATCATTTTAATACCCCTTTGGCATCTCTACTACAAACTGACTCCCGTGCCCAATCTGACTAGATACATGGATCTCCCCTGAATGAAGGGTAACGATCTTATGGACAATGGATAATCCAAGACCATTGCCCTCTTTTCGCCGATCCCTAGCATCGTCTGCTTTGTAAAAGCGATCAAATATATATTTAACCTTTTCCTCAGGAATACCCATCCCATTATCCGTAATGGAGACCTGGATTTGGTCCTTGTCCACGTGAGCTTCAACCTTGATCGCACCCTGTTTGTCCGTGAATTTGATAGCATTTGTCAGCAGATTAATCCAAACCTGCTCCATTAAGTCCTGATCGGCACAGACTTCGATCCGTTCCTCCACACAAAAATCTATCTCGATCTCTTTTTTTCCCCAATGCGGTTCTAGCATGAGCACGACTCGACGGAGCTGTTCGTCCAATGGATACTTAGCAGGCACATAGGGAAGCCGATCGGCATCAAGCGCCGCCAATCGAAGGAGATTGTCACTAAGCTTTGATAGACGATCGCTTTCTTCATTAATAATGTCTAACGACCGGTTCCTCTCTTCTTCTGTCATCCCGCCTTTTTTCAACATGGCAGCAAAACCCTTAATCGAGGTCAACGGAGATTGAATCTCATGGGAGACGTTGGATACAAAATCCTGCCGCATCTGTTCAAGACTCTCTAACTCCTCTGCCATACAGTTAAACGATTCCGTAAGATCGCCAATTTCATCCTTTCGACCTGAGCACGGAAGCCTGACCTTAAAATTTCCCGCAGCTAATTGCTTGGTTGCAGCAGTCAATTGGACGATGGGCTTCGTGAGGAAGCTAGAAGCCACGAAGGTCAGTATCGCACCTACCACCAGCACGATGGAAAGGACGAATAAAACATTCTGATTGACCTGAATGCGCTCAGACGTCATATCGGGCTGAATGAGCAAAGCATAGTCGATCCCATCAATCGAGATCTTTGTACCCACCACCATATCACAGACACAGGTCAACCCCTTGCCTGGATTCACATAGTCGGTTCCAGCCAGTATGGAATTTAACTCGTCCGAGCTAATTTCTATATTGGTTGAAGCGTCCATTTTCCCATAATCTGTGAATGAACCGTCTTCTGAATATAATCGAAGATTTACCTTTTTCAGATTGGCGATCCCCTCCATGAAAGTATGAAAATTTTTAGGGAGGGTCTCTTCATACAGATGAACAATGGCTGCGGCCGATTCAATAAATTTCTTGCGCTCCTGCTCAATGAAGGGTCCGCTTAATACTTTACTTGATACAAAAAAGGAAACAGCAACACTAATGACTACAACACCAAGGAAGGTAAGGACGACTCGAGTCTTAAGGGTATGGATCATAAGTTCACCGTCAGTTTATAGCCTAGTCCTCTCACCGTCACGATGGAAAAGCTTTCAGTCAAAGGTGCAAAACGCTCCCGTAATCGTTTAATATGAACATCCACTGTTCGTTCGTCTCCCTCATATTCAAGCCCCCAGAATTTCTCCACGAGCTGTCTCCTAGTGAAAGTCTGGTTTGGGTGACTGGCAAAATGAAATAGAATCTCAAATTCTTTAGGCGGAAGATGAATGTCTTCCTCATCTATCATGACCTCGTGGTTCGCTGCAAACAACGTTACATTTCCAATCTCAATCTGCTGAGAGTGGTTGATTTTGTACCGCTTGAGCAGCGCATGGACACGAACAATGAGCTCGAGTGGTTCAAACGGTTTGACTAAATAATCATCTGTGCCCATCCGAAATCCTTTGACTTTATCCCCTGTCTCTCCCTTAGCCGTCACCATGATAATCGGAATATCCAAATAATCTTTGATTTCTTGACAAAGCTTGTATCCATCCATCTTCGGCATCAGGATATCAATGATCCCCAAGTCTATTTTCTGCTGCTCCAGCTTCGTTAGCGCCTCTTCTCCGTCCCCCGCTAAAGTAACGTGGAAGCCTTCACTCTGTAAGGTCATTCGAATGAGATCTTGAATGTAAGGGTCATCATCCACCACCAAAATATGAGCCATCTATTATTACCTCCATAAAAATCTATCCATATAGTAATTCAACCTCGTTCTTCATTTCCCTCTTCCTTGTTAACCGAGGCCTGGATTAAATAAACGGAACCTAAGAACATACGCTCTAAATGATCAACTTGCAAACCTGCATTGTTCATCAATTGCAATATATCTCGATTTTGATGGCAACCGATCAGTCGCATAGATAAGCCGTCCAAGCGGTTTTGCAGCCATGCATACGGGGAGTTGGTGCTGATTCCATGTTCGAATAGCAACACTTTCGCCTCAGGCTTTGCCCATTTTTGAAACTGCTGAAGGACAAACTCCGGATGCTGATACGCACATAATGATAGGGTGGAGACGATGGTATCAAAGGTATTTTCCTCAAAATCCAAGTTTTCAACATCACTTACGAAGAACTCGCAATCTACGTCGTAATCCTCTGCCGCAACTCTTGCTTTTTCAATCATCTTTATACTAAAGTCAGCGGCCACAACCTGCACCCCTTTAGGGTAGAAAGCGAAGTTATTCCCTGCACCGACTGAAACCTCAAGCACCTTTCCCTCCGCATGCCGTAGGAGCCTGCTACGCTCAGCTGCATGCTGTAGTTTCTTTCTGCGTTTTTCATAGGAATTGGCTTGTTTGTCAAAAATCCGTATGGCTCTCTCACTGGACAAATGTATACACCTCAAACTTCATTTTTTTACTTTCTCTATGCTCACTCCTAATGTAAAGTCTATATATGAACAAAAGATGAACAAATTTCCAACCCAAGAAAATGTTGTTCATCTTTCGTTCATAAAAGGATGATACTTTATCCTCATCGAATCTTAGGAGGTTTATTGCATGAGTTTCTTAGAATTTATGATTCTACTATTAACGACGGTAGGGATTATAGGACTACTTCTACCTTTCCAACACTACCGCAACTTTTATAAGGGGGTTGTGAGCCTTTCGATTCTATTCCTGATCCTCCACCCTCTTCAAGATGGCCTGCGCTGGCAAATGGGTTTAGCTTACCTTGTTCTGGTCGTGGTTAATGGTGAGATGATTAGAAGATTAATTAATAAAAGCAGTCATCCCCCAAAAAGCAAACTCATTCGGATAGGATTAAGTACTCTCGGTATGCTTTTCCTTGTACTATCCCTCGTAATCGGTCACGTTGTATTCCCGGCATTCGCTATGCCTTCCCCTACGGGTCCATTTGGCATCGGAGCGAGAGATGTATTTTTTAAGGATGAAGCACGTCCGGAAATCTATACCGCAGACCCCCATGACAAAAGAGAACTCGTAGCCACTATCTGGTATCCCATAGATAAGGAACACTCCTACCAAGTAGAAAAGTATCCAACCGAATTCGGGCAAGTGGTAAAGTCGCTGATGGGTATACCAACCCTTATCTTTAGTCATTTAACCTTGATCGACACCCATACTATAAGAAATGCAGAGATTTCTAATCAATATCCGGAGTACCCTATTTTGTTTTTCTCCCATGCGGATAAAGCCACACGATTTCAGAATCTAGCACAAATTGAACAATTGGTCAGTCACGGATATGTAGTCGTTGGTATGAACCATACCTATAATGCCGGATTATCTAGGCTAGAGCATGGCAAAGAGGTCCCAGCCACAGTAGGTCTATCCTTTACCGATCACGCTGCCAATGCTGAACTAGTAGAAGTCAGAGCGAGGGATATTCAATTTGTATTGGATGAACTAGAAAGGTTAAAGGAAGAGAAGCCTGCCTTCTTTGGAAAATTAAATGTAGCTCAGGTTGGCGTATTCGGTCATTCCTTAGGAGGTTCAACAGCCGTGAAATTGCTATCAATTGATGAGAGATTTAAAGCTGGGGTAAACCTCGACGGGGCGATCCTAAAAGATACAGTTCTGACACCGATTGATCGTCCTTATCTGTCCATATTGAGAGAAGGGTTTTTCTCCTATGTTCCGACAGAGGCAGAACTAGAATCGATGGAAGCTTCCTTGGAAGACTTTCAAGAAATGTATAGGCTAATAGAAGATAATTTCAGAACAGTACATGGCAATCTGACACAAGACGGGTATGATCTCAGCTTAAAAGGAGCAGGACATTATAGCTTTACGGATGGAGCTTTTATTTCTCCCTTGTTATTTGGTTCTGGTCTTGACCCACACCAAGCTCATCAAATCACCAGCGATTATACTTTAGCCTTCTTCAACAAATATATTAAAGGCGAACCAGCAAGCTTATTAGAGAGCCAAGCTTCAACATATAACGAAGTCATAATGAAGAAGAGCAATCCTTCCCAATAGACCAAAGGAGAAGAACCTTATGATTAGGAAGTATGAAGAACAAGATTTGGAAGAAATCATCAACATCTTTATAGCTGCCTCCAGACTTGCACACTCTTTTGTTTCCGAAGAATTTATTCAGGAAGAGGTTCATAATATTCGAAGCCTCTATATCCACCAGACTAGAACCTTTGTATATGAACATAACCACAAAGTCATCGGTTTCATATGTTTAATGGCAAATGAAATAGGAGCTCTCTTTGTTGCTCCACAATGGCATGGTTGCGGCATTGGAAAAGATTTAATGAATTATGTGAGATCCTTGCATAAAACACTTGAAGTTGAGGTTTTCAAAGAAAATCAAATGGCTAGAAGCTTTTATGAGACATGTGGTTTTACTGAACTCAAAGAACATATTCATACAAGCGGTCATACTCTACTTCGGTTAAGATACGATATGATGTCCTTGTCTCTAAAGAAATCGTAGAATAACGTAGAAAAGGAGCCATAAATTGATGGCTCCTTTTCTACTGATTTTACTTTCTTGTCTCATATATATCCTTTTAGCATTACGGCTTTTCGATATCTAAAACTTTTAGCACCTCATCTAGAATGGTTGGATCTTTAATTAAAGGATAAACGTCTGGCCAAACCTTCATGGCCTCTTGTACCCAAACTTCCTCATCCACAGGTCTTCCAGATAATTGAACCCCTTTTTCCGTTAGAATATCTTTCCCTTCTTTCTCCAGCTCCTCTGCAATACTAAAGGCATGTTCCGTTATCTCTTTCCCCGCAGCTAGAATTTCTTCTTGAACATCTTGCGGAAGGCTTTGGAACCATGTTTCGGATACCACCAATGGATTAATTGCTAACTTATAACGGAGGTCTGTCACATAACTTTGGACTTCATAAAATTTCTGCTGGGCGATTCCGACATAAGTCATTTCCATTCCATCCACCACTTTTTGCTGGAGGGCCCCGAACAACTCATCAAAGCCCATGGCTACAGGCTCCGAATTCCATGCTTTAAAAGTGGAAACCTGGACGGGATTATTGGGAACTCGAATCTTAATCCCCTTTAGATCCTCCATTTTTTCAACTGGTTTCTTACTGTTGGATAGGACCCTAAAACCTTGAACTCCCCATGCAATGGGACGCGTATCGCTTTCTTTAATCATGATATCCGTAAACTTGCCATCAAGTTCTGTGATCACTTTTTTGAATTCGTCATTGCTCTTGAATAAGAAAGGCAAGTCAAGAACACTAAGGGAAGGTGCAAATACACTCGCATTGTTTGAAGCTAAGACCGTAGCTTGGATAATACCATTTTGCATATCCTGGAATGCTCTTTGCTCTCCACCAAGCTGTCCTCCTGGAAAAATTTCCACCTTGACCTTCTCGTTTTTCTCCATGATTTCTTTAAACTTCAGCGCGACTGCATGATAGGGATCCCGATCTGTAGCCGAATTGGTATGCGCCAGCTTAATCGTAATTGGGTTTGTTTCTTTCGACTCTGGAGCCGCCTCTTGAACATTGGTTTGTCCTGTAGTCTCCGGTTTGCTACCTCCACAACCTGCAGCTAGCACGCTAAAGGCAACTACAATCGTTGCTAAAATCCTTCCTTTTCTCATCTTTACCCCTCGCTTTCGATAGAATAGTTGATACACCTTTTTAATGCCCCATCAGCCTTGGCAAAAACAGCACCAAGCCTTCTCCAAACCTCATGACCAAAAAGACTGTAATGATTAATGCTGCTGTATAAGGAAGTATAGACTTGGAAGCGCGCTCAAGAGAGATTCCCGTAAGATTCATGG
Organism: Ammoniphilus sp. CFH 90114; assembly: GCF_004123195.1. Taxonomy (NCBI): domain Bacteria; kingdom Bacillati; phylum Bacillota; class Bacilli; order Caryophanales; family Paenibacillaceae; genus Ammoniphilus; species Ammoniphilus sp. CFH 90114. The sequence goes on along the minus strand of NZ_SDLI01000005.1, from coordinate 105,134 downwards.
CAATAAAGAGATTGGGACCAAGTGGCGGTGTTAATAGAGCCACTTCATTTGCCATAACCCATAGAATTCCAAAGAATATAGGATCAATGCCTAAACTAGTGATCACTGGAACAAGAATAGGCGCTAGGATAACAATGGTTGCAAGCGTGTCCATAAACATGCCTAGGATAAAAAGGAAAGCTAAGATCATGGTCAATACCATATAAGGACTATCGGTTATACTTAATAGCATTTCAGTCAACTTATGTGGAACTTGATAAAGGGTTAGAAATCTCCCAAATAAAACGGATACACCTACTACAATAACAACAGTCGAAGTGGCAACGTTTGTCATATCTATGCTTTCTTTTATCTTCTGCCAGCTTAAAGTTTTGTTTACGATGAAACCAACCAATAATGCATAGAAAACGGCTACTACGGAAGCCTCAACCGGAGTGAAAACTCCCAAGTAAATACCTCCTAGGATGATAATAGGAGAAAGCAAGGACCAAAAGTTTCTACCAAAACATTGAATAATTTCTTTAACTTCATATCTTTCGGTACTGCCGCCGAACCCCTGCTTACGAGCAATGGAATAGGCTGTGAGGATGAGAACTAAGCCAACTAAGAAACCGGGGATAAATCCTGCCATGAATAATCCTGAGATGGAGACATTTGCAATTACCCCGTATAAGATCATGGGATTACTTGGCGGAATTAGAATCCCTAGTGTTCCTCCCGTGGAACATACACCTGCAGCGTAATCTACTGAATACCCGCGCTTAATCATCGACGGGATCATGATGCTGCCCATCGCTGCTACCGTTGCGGGACCTGAACCAATCATGGCAGCAAAAAATACACAACCCAATATCGTGACGACTCCCAATCCGCCTCTCATTCTTCCAACCAGCATCATAATAAACTCTACGATTTGGTTAGCTATACCTAGTCGCTCCATTAAGGCCCCTGCTAAAATAAAAGCTGGAACGGCTAATAAAGGGAACATGTCGGTTACCTTAAACAGATCTAACGGAATAATGGTTAGAGGCAATTCACTTTGAAGTAAAACAATCACCGTGGATGCCCCAATAGCCACATAGATCGGAATCCCCAAAGCAAGGAAGGAAAATAATAGTACCCAAATTAGGATTTCAGCTGACAAGCTCATCCCCCCTTTTTCTTGGAAGCCATCTTTCTATAATCCTGATCGTTTGAAGCGTAAAGCCAATGGGAATGAGGGCAAAAATGTACTTCATATCCAGCATTAAGGAACCTGAAATAAGAGGACGTTCATTCATAGATGCAATCAGTATTGCACTATGGTAAATCACAAAAAAATTGAATGTAACCCAAACGATATCCCCATAAGAAAGATGATTTTTTGTATGGGTTCCGGAAATCGAAGGATATGGGCATTAATTCTGATATGACTTCCTCTCTGGATCCCAATGCTTGCAGAGATATATACCATGGCAAGGAACCCGAAACGAGCAATTTCTTCTGTCCATGAAAAAGCACTACCAAAGACATATCGAGCAATCACCTGAATAAATAGAAGAGTGATGATCGTACAAAGCAAAAAACCAGTAATGATATTTTCAAAATTATGGATAAGCTGGAACCAACGTTTTTTCATGGACTACCTCCCACTCATCTAACCTGATTATTGCTTTGAAATACTCGGATTTTCTGACGAACGATTTCTTTCATCCTTTCTTCTGCATCCAATTGATAACGATATGGATCAAGGGAACTTCCCCTCTCTTCCAATGATGCCTTTAAGCCTTCTGTATATGCCGCTCGCAGCTCTGTATCCACATTGATTTTTGATATCCCAAGAGGAATGGCTTCACGGATTTGCTCAGCCGGAATGCCTGATCCACCATGTAACACGATAGGGATCCTTATCGCTTGATAAATCTGATTTAGTCGGGCTAAATCCAACTTCGGCTCCTGTTTGTATAATCCGTGGGCGGAACCAATCGCAACAGCTAATGAATCCACTCCTGTCTCCTGGTAAAAGTACAGGGCTTCCTCAGGATCGGTATAAAAGGCATCTTTTTCATCTACAGAAAGATCATCTTCTACTCCGGCTATTTTACCTAGTTCGGCTTCTACTGAAACTCCGCATGCATGAGCGGCTTGCACGACTTGCTTTGTGATTGCAATATTGGTTTCTAAAGGGCGATGGGATCCGTCAAACATTACCGAAGTGCACCCTTGCTGCAAAGCAACCATAACTTGCTCAAAACTGTTTCCGTGATCAAGGTGAATGGATACAGGAATAGATACCTGATGACCAAAATGGTGGATGTAATTGATTAGCGTCTTAAAACCGCTATTCCGTATGGCTCTTTGCCCAATTTGCAGCATAATAGGTGCTTTTTCTTCTTCCGCTGCAGCAAGAACTCCTTTTACCATTTCAGCCGTGTGGATACTGAAGGCGCCTACAGCATATTGATTTTCTAGTGCGTGATAAAGCAGATCCGTGCCTTTGACTAGCTTCATAATAATCCTCCTTGAAAGTGATCATCTCTTTAAGTGTACATGGTAAGTGTACCGATTGGAGCGATACTTTGTTCTCGCAAACTCAATAGGGTTCCTGTTGTTATCTAGTGTCAATCGCTCCATCTGAAGTAAGGGCTCCTGCTCCTTGACCCCAAGTAAGAACGAATCCTCTTTTGTTGCAGCCACAGCACTAATCTCTTCGTCAGCCTCAAGCAATTGTACGCCATGCTGTTCTAGAATTTTGTAAAAGGCTACAGATTCCAAATCCTCTTTTAACAAATGCTCTCCAATAGATTTCGGCCAATAGGACGTTTCGATAGCAATGGGTTCTCCATCAGCCAGCCTAACTCGCTTGATCAGTATGATGGAATCTTCCAATGATATTTTGAGTTTTTCAGCCACAGGATGATTAGCCGGCAATTCATCGACATGTACCAATTTAGCGGATGGAACTAATTCCTTTCTCTCCATTTCTTCTGCAAATCCTGTAAGCTTATTCAAATTCTCAACGAGTCGGGGTTTGCATACCATGGTTCCCCTTCCTTGCTTTTTCTCCAAATATCCGCTTTGAACCAATAAATTGATCGCCTCTCGAACCGTAGTTCGGCTAACTTGGTAATATTCTATAAGTTCACTTTCCGTAGGAATAATGCATCCTGGGACCCATACACCCTTCTCTATTTTGTCAAAGAAGATCTCATAGAGCTGATGATACAAAGGAATGGGCAGTGAATCATCTAATTTCCTTGTTTCCATTTATTTCATATCTCCTATTGCTTTGACATGTGGTCTCATCTCCATGCGTCCATATTCACATGTTTCTCCAATAATCGGATAAAGCCACTCCTTAAAGGAACTCGCGATCGGTACAAAATTGTCATCCGAAATAAACTGAGACTCTAAAGACCTCTCTTGGTTTACTACTCGTGATAATGGAACCTCGCTACTTGTCATTGCATGACCTAATCCCCGCTGCAGTCCTATCATGATGTCGGACTTTCCCTCTAGTAAGGCTTCTGCTGCCTTTTCCCCTACCATTCTGGCTTCTAAGCGATCCTGATTGGAAACCATAAAATGAGTGCATCTCTGCAGGATCCCCAAATTTTCATAACGACTGGATAATCCTAGCTCGGTAGTAATCCTTTCCGAAACGAGTCCTCCAACTCCACCGAGCACTTTATGATCTCTACTTTTACTAAGCTCAATTTCCGATACTGAATTGCCATGTTTATCTTTTAATCCTTCACTGACTACTACGATCGCATAGCCTAACCGCCTATGTACCTTATTTACACTCTCAAGGAATTGATCCATATTAAATGGGATTTCCGGCAAGCACACGATGTGGGGAGCATCATCTGGACTGTTCCTGAAGTAAGTAGAGGAGGCTGCAAGCCAGCCGACATTACGTCCCATCGTTTCTACAACTCTCACGTTCTCAAAATTCTTCATAGACTCTAGATCAAAAGCTAAGTCTCGCACCGCATGGGCAACAAATCGAGCCGCGCTGCCATATCCAGGTGTATGATCAGTTTCCACGAGATCGTTATCCACCGTTTTTGGAATTCCAATTACTTGAAGGTTATATCCCATTTCTCTGGCCGTTTCTGCAATTTGATTACATGACCACATGGTTCCATTTCCTCCCACTATCGCTAAAGCAGAAACTCCCTTTTCCTTTAGTTGTAGAATGATACGTCCGATGTCTTGTTCCGATAATGGCTTCCTTCCAGCACCTAAGGCTGCACCTGGCACGTTTTGCAACCACTCATATTCTCCTACGGCGCGATGGTTAAGATGGATGAATCGACCATCTATGAGACCGGCGATTCCCCCATAAATTCCATAGACTTGAACGTTATCGCAATGAGAAAACCCTTTCAAGAAACCATATAAACTAGAATTAATAACGGCTGTGGGACCTCCTGCTTGAGCAATAGCAATCTTCATCTTATTTGGCACTTCATATATCACCTCACCTTAAATAACAGACTTTATTGGGCATGATACTTTATGAGAGAATGATCATATCATCATTATAAAAATATGCTTTAAGAACAAAGATCATAAGATCATGATGTTTACTTAAAGAAATCATATACTTACCCAAAATAAAATTCAATAAGTTTAGACAATTTTATTTATTTAGAATTTAAATACATAGGTTTTAGAAAATAAATAAATTACTAGCTACTACTTGGAACCTGACTGGATTTTTCTTATCCTTTGCAGTGAACGGGGAATAATCATCAATTGGCAGTACCATGGCCTTTTTGAAACAGTAAAGAAATAAGCCGCCGTAGCAGCATTTAATGTATTGATGAGAGGTATTAGCTGGGAAAAACCTAGATCGTCCGATCCTATTACAAAAGAGGGGCAGCATGGCTTCTCTTTTTGTGTTTTTACAAATCATTTCGTGTATACATTTTGAAAGGCTCATTCGTTGTATAAGTGTAGGGAGGACAAAAGATGAAAAAAGAAAATATACTAACTTCCTATCTTATGAATGTGGGAGAGGAAGTGTTCCGGCTACTACTGGCGAAAGGAGCTAAAAAAGAAGATGCGGAAGATATTATTCAAAATACCTTTTACAAAGTTTATCTCTTATTGGATGACTTAACAGAGAGCAATATACGTCCTTGGTTTTTTAGAGTATCTCTCAATGAGTACATCGACTTAAAAAGGAAAAAGGAGCAGCAGAACCTTTCCTTATCTGAGGAAATTTATTCAAAGCTGCAACATACAGATCATGAGTTGGATGCCATCCTAAATAAAGATGAGATTTTCTACTTATTGAAAGACATAAAAAACGAATATAAAGAGATTTTCTTTTTAAAGTATTATTATGATTTTTCCTATGAGGAAATTGCCCACATTCTAGAAATTCAAGCAGATAGCGTCAAGCAGAAATTATATCGTGCACGTAAATCGGTTCACTCAAAGATCGGAGGAAAACGTTAATGGACACTTCCATTAAAACCGCTTTAAAAAAAGCGAAACGAAAACAATTGCTTAAAACCATCATCATTTCTATCATTGTTGTACTGATTTTATTGCCTATCCTTTATAAAACTGGCAACTACTTTGCATCCAAAAGTTCTTCAAGACTTCATGACCAGCTGTTTTTATATCATGCCATTGCCCAACCGAATATTCGGATCGACTCTCAAGTCACGAGTCATTCCTCCATGTTTGGCGGTAATATGATTACCAATCGCTCTAAAAACATCAATGGCTATCTTGTTCCATGGAGCACACTCACGAGCTCGTATTCTTGGTTCAGAGTAGATATCGATCATAACGAATTAACCCCAGGTTTTTACTCCTCTGATACAGATTTTTATGAGTATGACAAACAAACGAAAAATAAAGTAGCGACATTCTATCATCCATCGATCCAAGACTACTATGATGGTATCCAAAACGAACTAAGCGAAATCTCACAAATGGAAAATCACGTTGCGGAAGTGGCCCTTTCTTTTAATCAGCCTTATACGCTAAAGGAAATACAAGCTAAAATTCCCGACAATTTAAACATCGCATGGTTGTATATGACCTCCCCTATTGTAGATGAAAGTAATGGTCCTGCTGGTATGCCGGTTTATGGATTTGATCCATCAGATTCACCTAAGGAAGCATACAACAGCTTTATTGAAGCACTTGAAAAATATGATGCTAAGGGGAATAACGAAACCATCCAGACATTTTTAAATGAAAATAAAAACAAACCATTTGATGAAGTCAAGATTTTAGGTATCATGCTCACTGGCCAAACGGAGAATTTTAAAGCCTTAGAAAATCAAGAACTTATTCGTGGAGCCTCGGTTGGAGCTGTTGCACAAGTCGTCCCTTATATTAAACCCGAAAAATAGTACCAACAGAAAAGACCGCTAGAGTTCACACAACTCAAAAGCGGTCTTTTTTCAGGTGTTACTCTATTTCGTTAGCGAGATTGATTAAATCCTCTTTCTTTACGGTTTCGGACATCGTTGCTACACGAAAATATCTTTTGGTCCCATCGGTTTCACTTATCCATTGAATAGCTTGGCGGACACCTTGATTGATATAAAAAGCCTCTTGGCCATTAACCATGACTTTGCTTAGGTCTGTCTGGCTTGGATCATGCTTCATATTTTCATAACGAGCGGTATCATCTGTTGTTAATACATGCACGACTTCATGGCCATTGGTATACTCCGCAAGCGTATTGAGTTGTTTATTGCCAACCAGGCCATCTAAAATCCTATACACGATCTTTTTGTCTGTATCTTTTGCCTCTTGTAACAACTCTTCTTTTATCTCTTGAAAGATGTCCCCTTCTCTTTCCGCCATAATAATGCCTTTTTTAAATGTATAACCTCCTGATAGTTCTTCTTTAAAATCATAGGATTGCTGGCTCTCTGCATTTAATTCACCCAACTCCGAATACTCGCTTGGTTTGGTGTGAATCATAAATTCGTCTGTAGGGTATTTATCTGTTTCATAGGCAATAATCGTTTGTTCTGCTTCAATACTCTCGACTAATTCCTCCATGGAATTCCAATCCTGAGTGCTGTCTATGGGCTCCTCCGTCAATTCCATGACCACTTCGCCCTTGTCATTCATGAGTTGATATAAATTGGTTGCAGCGTAAGTCATACCTGAGAAGGTAATGAGCGCCCCTGCTAAAACAGCAATCTTCATAGGCTTTCCTAATTTGCTAAATGACCATTTCGTTTTTTGATCCTCCAATAAATGAAGGGTATCCTCTATTCGCTTTTTTACCATGGGTGGTACCTCCTTATGGATTTCATCCTCGAACATTTTTCTGAAAGAATTTTCATCATGAAATTTCAATTTAAACACCTCTCTGCTCCATGGGATGGTCAAAGTAAGAAGCGAGCTGTACCCTTGCCCTTGCTAATCTGGATTTAACCGTTCCTTCAGCAATATCTAATAGTTCTGCCGTTTCCTTTAAAGACCATCCTTCTATGTAATACAAAATAATGACAACTCTCATTTCTTCTTTTAGATTTTGTATCGCTTCCCACACTTCAATTTTCTGGCTAATATTTAGATCCACTACCCCTTCGTTTATTTCATAGACAGGTACGACCTTTTTTTTCGTTGCCAAAAGATCTCTACATTTATTGATTAAAATTCGTGTAATCCAAGTCTTAAAATACTTTTCATTTTTCAAACCTTCGATCGAGGAGTATGCTTTTATAATCGTCTCTTGAATCGCATCAGCACAATCCATATCCGAATATAAAATTCCCTTTGCCACTCTATACAAAGAACCCTCTACCTCGCGAATAATATACATAAACGAATCATGATTCCCTTTAACGGCCAGCCTTACATGGTGTTCGAACACCCTCCCGTTCACCTCCTTTTCAACCTATTAGACCCTTTGAATGGGATTATGGTTCCATTATTTAAAAATTTTTCTATTCATTGCAATTCCCCTCCATGGTAAAGGAAAGGGCTCGCGTGCAACCTTTTCTTCCATGGAACGTCTATTATGGCGGGAAAAGGAGGCAGATTTATGAAAAAACAAAGTTTAATTATTCTACTTTCTGTCATGTTGGGAACAACGGCGGCGGATTCGATCTATGCCGCAGACGAAATTTCGTATACGAGTAAACCCATCCAGCAATGGTCCTATCAAATTCAAGGCTCTTATAGTCAACATATACAGACGCTGGCATTTGGACCGGATGGAACAATCTATGCCGGTACCTTGGGAAGCCCTGCAAAGACGGTAGATGATGGGGAATTGTATGCACTGCAACCGAATGGGAAAGTGAAGTGGAGCTTGCACTTAGGTCCTAATTGGACCACACCTACCATTGGCAAAGACGGTACAATTTACACACTCTCTTATGGGGATCTTAAAGCCATTAGTCCTGACGGGAAAATCAAATGGACGTACCAAGGCGGAGAATTTGGATTGGAAATGGCTCGTCCAACAGTGGGGTCTGATAACACGATCTACGTTGTACGAAGAGAAAATACCTTCCAGTCCCTTGTTGCCCTGACACCTGACGGCAAGGAAAAGTGGAAGGCAACACCTGAAGATGCGCATATGGGCTATATCACTACGCCTGTTCTTGGAAAGGACGGCACTTTATATGGCGGGATCAATGGACAAGGCAAGAAAAGCATCTATGCCTTGAACCCCGATGGTACAACAAAATGGTCCTTCACAGGAGAAGGGCCAACCCATAAATTTTTAAGCGGTATTAGTCTTCCAGCCATTGGCGAAGATGGAACCCTCTACGTGGGGATGAGTGATGGATATGTCTATGCCCTTGGGGAAGATGGCAAGGCCATATGGTCCTACCAAACAAACCAAATCCAGCATACGGCACCCGTTTTTGACACGGAAGGAAATCTCTATCTTGTAGGAGCAGAAATGGGGGGGAAAGAAGAGATTCTGTATTCCATAACCCCTGAAGGGAAACTGCGGTGGTCGACGGCAAACAAGCTTGAAGTTAGAGGTTTTAACGGTGTGACCCTTCATGACCAATCGATTTACATACAAGGACAAGATGGGAAAATCATCAGGCTTACGTTGGATGGCAATGTCTCCGAGGATCAGGCAGCTCCCCAAGGTACCATCGGTGGCTTAACGTTTCATGAGGACGGATTTCTCCTTAGTGGAGATAACAAGCTAACCTATTACGCCAACCGATTCACGGACATTCCCAACACGCATTGGATTTTCCGTAATGGCACTATCCAATGGGCAGCTAAAACCGAAGTCTCCGAGGGATATCCAGACGGCAGGTTCCAACCGGAAAAAGCGGTTACGGAAGCCGAGTTTATCACGCTATTCATTCACTCCTATGAAGAGGAAAATGGCTTTCAACTGAATCCCATGCCGGGCGCAGCTTGGAATGAACCGTTCTACAAGGTCTTAGAGGACATGTTATGGAATGTTCCTGGACTCACAACCCTCTCACAACGCAGCCAGCCCATGACAAGAGGCGCCGTTGCAGTTTTAGTAGCGGAGGCGGTTTCCGGCAAAAAGATGAGTGAACAAGAAGCCGTGATGTACCTCCTAAACCATAAGCTGGCTTCAGGCAGAACCGCAGAAGCAAGCATCGACAGCTATGTCCCAAAAGGCACCCTTACTAGGGCTGAAGCGATTCAGTTCATTCGAAATGTAAAAGAAAAAGGTATTGTTCAATTGAAGAAAGTAGAAGAATAAAGAAAAAATAAATGCTTGTTCACGATGATCTTGAGCAAGCATTTATCCACCCTAAAATACAGACGTCCAAAGCGCCATTATCCCCTCTGTTCCGATCCATCCGATAAAAACAAAATAGAGAATACTGGTAACAAAAAACGTATGGCCGATGAACACAAGCAAACCGTCCCGTTCCAAAATGCCAATGCTTAATAGTAAGACTGCATAGGCCGGAAACGCATTGGTTAATGGAATTGGAATCGGAACGGTTAATAAGATACCACTAAGCATCATGACTGCTATATGACATTGACGAATAAGCGGTGATTTGAACCAGGATATCCAACGTGGCTTTATTTTTTCTTCCATCCTCATAATCCAAGGAAGGCTTTTGTTCTGCAATTTCACGATGGAAGCAGAGGATAATTGAATGTTTCCGAACTTCCTTGGAATTGAGACAGGTCGTTGAAGAAGGAGCTGCCACGAGACAAGAGCAATCAGAATGCCAAAGGGTGTGCTAGTGCCTGGAATGGACACCCCAAACAAAAAAGGGATGGTTAGGAAGGCAAGTCCAACTAGAATCCCCTGTTGCCCTAGATCATGAAGAAATTTCCCCAAGGTAATCCCATGAGATGGAACCGAAAGGTTCTTTAGCGTTTTCGAGAAGGAAGTTGATGTTTTCACTTGGTAAGTTCTCCATTTCAGAAAAAGTCTTTTCATGAATAACTGAGTTTAAAGGAATAGTAAGGCTAAAGGAAACCGAAAGGAGTCGTCTACATTGGATGTTGCACTCTTGTTGGAATACGGCTGGGTTTTACTTGTTCTTATTGCTTTAGAAGGAATCCTAGCTGCTGATAATGCTTTAGTTATTGCTATTATGGTCAAACATTTGCCTGAAACGGAGAGAAAAAAGGCTTTATTTTACGGTTTAGCTGGAGCCTTTGTGTTCCGATTCGGGTCACTATTTCTCATCTCTTTTTTAGTGGATGTCTGGCAGGTTCAAGCCATAGGAGCTTTATACCTCATATTTATCAGTCTTAATCACATGTTCAAAAAGTTCGTTTTGCGTAAAGGTGAAAATAAAGATACAGGCAATGTCAAACAGGGGTCTGGGTTTTGGACAACGGTACTCAAGGTGGAACTGGCTGACTTAGCCTTCGCCGTGGATGCTATTTTAGCCGCCGTAGCTTTTGCTGTCACGCTTCCTGAAACACCCCTCCCCCCTATTGGTGGTTTGGACGGAGGACAATTCCTTGTCATCCTTGCAGGTGGAATCATAGGTCTAGTGATTATGAGATTCGCTGCCAATTATTTTGTAGGCTTACTTCAGAAAAGGCCTGGACTTGAAACAGCCGCCTTTACGATTGTAGGTTGGGTTGGGGTCAAGCTTACCGTCTATACCCTCTCACATCCTGACTTAGCTTATTTACCTGTTGGTTTCCCCAAAACGACAGCGTGGAAGCTCACTTTCTGGTCGGTTCTTATACTCATAGCCGTTTCAGGTTGGTTCTTATCTAAGCAGAAAGAACCTGGAAATCCTGGAGATCCAGGAGGTTCTGGTGAGCCTAAGCCATTCTCATCCAAAAAACAAGAAAAAGCCAAATAATGTTTAAGACTAAGCATAAGCGTGGTTTTACCATGCTTGTGCTTAAATCCAATAGCAGCTGGTAAAAATAAAAAATGACCTCTACCATGGTTAGATAAAGGTCATTAAATAGAAGTAACCTTCATCCATTCCGAATGGTAAGGTCTCGCTAACAACATCATGTTGCCAACAAAGCCGAGGGATCACCCTGTAATGACGACTTTGCTGTACCAGCTACTCCCCTTAAGAGGATTATTCAACTGAAGACAATATAGCATTCTCATGAACTAACAGTCAATCACTAATTATTAGTGTTTTTACAACTAATGTCATAAGATCATACTCATACCTTCCCACCATCTTGGAAGGTCGTTGCGGCAGCCCTTCGATGATAGGCAAGCCGTATGAACCATCCATGACCCGAAGGGAAACCGGTTCTGTCCCTTCCAGCTTTAGCTTTAAACGGATGCCTTCAACCGGTACATGGTAGTATCGCATTCTCCAGTTCCAAATCTCTTCTTCAGCTTCACGATCATCGGGGAATTGTCCTTGTATTTCGCTCTCAAGCACCTTTGTATTTAACACTTCCATCATCAAGTAGTCCTGAGCTTTTCTACCCGACTGAATCCGTAACTCAAGCTCGCGGAAGTCTGTATGCTTTTCATTTTTCAATACTATAATATCCGGTTCATGAAGTCGTGGATTGACGTTCGTTTGATCTGCCCACACCATCTGTTTTGTCCCATTAAAGATAATGAGATCGTTGAGATTTTTCTGTATAGGGGTAGGAAGGTACATACTGGTCCACGAATCTGGCTGTGTTTTTGTCACCCAATAAGATTCATTTTGATCTGCATGCTGTACAAAAAACAAGTTATTTCTCTCAGGAAGTTCCGAATTTGTCTTTGCGATAAACTGAAAATATCCTAATATAGATAAACCAAGAAGGAAAGATCCCAGTGCTACACTCCTATATCCCCCTTTTATTACAAAGTTGAGAGATGGAAGAATCCAAAAGCCTACCAAACTACACCCGATCGCCCCAATATAGGGGATAAAACCAATCGGCAAGAATACAAACAATAAAAATAGCAACGGAGTGAAAAATAACAGGATCAGCACCGATGAAGCTGTATGTACAATCGGGAAGCACTCCAACGCCTTTTTTGAAGCAAGTGAGCCCAGGTAAAATACGTAATGAATAAAAAAAGGCCAAATCATTAAATAACTTGCTCCAGGCAAGTAGATATAAATTCCCCAAATCAGGATCAGGTTCATCAGTAAAACAGCAGGATACACGTGATCTAGATTTACCCAACGGCTCATCACACGAAGGAGGAGAATAAATAAGGATAAACCTATAAGCAAATGAGCAAAAGAAATCGTATACGGCTGGTATCGAAACAGTTCATCAGTCCAAAATACATCCGCTAGTTTCCAAGTCCCGAATAGCATTCCTACCAGGATCAGAAGTGTCGTTGGAATAAATAGAAAGGCTAATCCTAGCTGTTTCAATACGAGCTTCCTAGCCTTCACTCTCCAAGCCACAGCTGAGAGAATGAGGGCAGAAACCAGGATATTCAACGGCAAAATCCATGATGTGGAATAATGAATCAGGATGCCAAAGAGGTTAAAGAATACCTTATCGCTCTGGCCAGGCTCAGATAGGTCAGCTTGTCCAAATTGTAAAACTAAATTGTAGACATTTTCTCCATGGTGCTGAACTGTCTTTAAATCGATATGTTCTAGATTATCCAGAGGAGAATGATAAGCATAGCGGCCATCTCCATAGGCAAAATTTAGTCCCGTCTTTCCGTACTCCTTAGCAATGGTGAAGTCCGTATCGTTGGTCATTAATTCATAAAAATCGCTCATGCTGGAATTCGACACAGGGTGTGAGGCCGCTTTAGAGAAATTTTCAATTAACCATCCATTGTTTGCCCCTGTTTCAAACATTAAGGAGGACCCTTTAGAACCCCGAGCTTCATAATTTAATACCATGCTGACATCCTTTGCCCATGGATGTTCCTTCCAAAAAGCTCTAGCTCCAAACAGCCCCAATTCTTCTCCATCTGTAAAAAGAAAAATCACATCATTCTTTAGCTTTTCATGTTCCTTTAGTGCTCGCAAGGTTTCCAGCATGGCTGCCACGGCAACCCCATCATCGTTTGCACCAGGGCTTCCAGCCTCTGAGTCATAGTGTGCCATGACAAGTACCGCGTGGGATGGTGTTGATCCTGGAACCCGAACAAGCACATTGTGAATTGTGGCAGCTGTGATTAAATTTCGATTTTTCTCAGAAACCGAAACTTCAGCTGTTTGCACCTCAGGTTCATACCCTAGGTCTTTGCTTACTTTCATTATGTATTCTCTGACTCTCTCATTGCCCTTAGAACCGGTTGGATGAGGTTCGTAAGCGATATGTTTCAGATAGGAGTATGCCCTATGAGCTGAGTAGGATTGAAGATTTTCTTGCTGATCCTTTAGGCTTGGCGGACCTATCTCCCATAAAGAATATGAAGCGACAATCATTAATAGTAAGACAACAATCGTGCGATTAAGAACATCTCTCATAGATAAAGCCTCATTTCGTTAACTCCCATCCCAATGAGTTTAACACCGAAGAAAGGGTATCTTCATTAACAGCAGGACGATAGAAATAGAGGTCATAGACTGCCGTTTGATTCGGTGGATAAAAGTAGTAATGCAGCTCCTCTTTATGCTGACTGCCCTCTATAGGGGTCATCCTCACTTTCCAAACCGGGAAGGTATACGCGGTCATGGCTTCTTTGGATAGAATTCTTGGTTCCTGATTGACCAACACCGTCTCCGGAAAGTCAGGGTAAGGGACTTCTGCCCCTTCCTTCATATGTACCAAGCGATCGATTCCCCCTACCACTCCTTGCTTAGAGGAGAAGACATAACTTTGTCCATCATGGAACGGAGAGACCTCCCACTCTGTTGGCACGGATAGGGAATAAACATCTCCTTCGACTTTCTTTTCTTTGGTATCCATGAGAAAGCTTTGAATAATGGAGGGAATTTGATTGGCTAAAATTATGTACTGTTCCCTCTCTCCCCCTTCTAAGGCCACGTCTAAGGGGGTCAAATAAGAATAGACCTTGCCTTGATCGGTGGTGATTTCCTTGAACTGCTCCCATCCCGAACCTTCCGTTCTAAGCCGTTTCCATTCTTCTTGGGTCATAACCTCAATGCTAAATAAGAGCTGATACATATTGGGCTGAGTAGATGGGTAGATAAAACGGGTGGCATGGTCGGATTCCTCAATCTTCACATTCGCCCATTCCTTTGGAAGCTCCAACCGATACTGTTCCGTTGGATGGACATAAGTTTTTATTGTGTCAGTTTGAACATTACTTACTGGTTTATTTTCAATTACTTTTGTTTGATTGGCTTGGCAACCCACAAGCGTAATGAATAGGATATGACTTGCTACAATGGCTTTCCACAAATGCACAATACAATCCCCTTCCCTTTTCCTTATTCTCTTCTATATTGGACGATATTTCCTCGTTTTTGTTTCCAATTCTAGATAAAAACCTTCTATACCTATCATTACAGCGGTCCCCACCTTCGAATCTCAACCGTTTTTACTATTGAAAAAATAAATCTATTTCCCAATTTACGAAACCTCCATGCTCTGATAAAATCTTATCATTAGATTCATATCTAACTTATTCTTCGTGTTTTTCCTTCCCTTTGAATCGGAAATATGGTTGTTTCATCAGCGACCAGATTCTTCCCTTTTTTTTGCAGCAGTAAAATCGACTTACAGTATTAAGAAGTTAATACTTTGGAATCCTAGTTTTAATACTATTCTTGAGGTGGTATAAACCAATGGTACTTAAAAACTTCATACAGGATAAAGAACTGATCCCAGCCGTCACCGAACCCTACAGTTTGCAAGCTCCCATCATGGGCACGGAGGCTATTGCGTTGCCGGTGAAGGAGCCCACGATCTTTAACCACATAGGAAATAAGATAAAAACGGAAGATCGTGAAATCAGCATCATTACGAGAATAGAGGAACCTCTTATCGTCCTTTTAGGAAATGTTTTAAGTGATGAAGAATGTGATGAGCTCATTCGACTGTCACAAGCAAGAGTGGATCGTTCAAAAATTGGGACTACACGAGATGTGAATGAATTAAGAACGAGCCGTAGTATGTTTTTTCAAGAAGGCGAAAATGAGCTCGTTGCTAGAATTGAAAAGCGAATCTCCTCTATCATGAATATTCCGGTTGAGCATGGGGAAGGGCTGCAAGTTCTTAATTATCAAAAGGGTCAGGAGTATAAAGCTCATTTTGATTTCTTCTCCTCCACCCATAAATCAGCCAATAATCCTAGAATCAGCACACTCGTCATGTACTTGAATGATGTGGAGCATGGCGGAGAGACCTTTTTTCCCAAACTGAATTTTTCCGTATATCCGCATAAAGGGATGGCCGTGTATTTTGAATACTTCTATCAGGACGAGACGTTAAATGATTTAACTTTGCATGGGGGCGCACCCGTGATCATCGGAGAAAAGTGGGCTGCCACGCAATGGATGAGAAGACAAAAATTATTCTAAACGGATGCAAACGCAAGAGCTCTCTTGCGTTTTTTCGTGTTCCTCCCTTCGACATCTCTAGTGATTAAGTTAGTATTTCCATCCTACTAGAATCATGGTAAATTATAACTAGATTTGTCAAAAAAGGTAGAAATTTTTTATGCAAAGGGAGATGTTATGGGCAATTTTCCTACCAAATCTTTAGCTTTGGCCTTCATTTTATTGTTTAGTCTAGTAAATCATTCTGTTGCTGAAATGGAAGACCCGAGTAAAACGAGATCCCATCATGCTCATCATCATCAAGAAGAGCCATCCGATCCAGAATACGAGAAGAAACTAAGGACCCAGACTGAAGCGATCCGTTCCATCGTAGAAAGGATGAACAGCCAGAATAGTCAGGATAGCCCTAATGGGATGATGAGTTTCATGAACATCCCGCAACTCCATACGGACTACATTGCCTTGGCCCTCATTGAATTTCCGGATGTTGCACATAATCAATTGTCGGATCCTTTCTATCGCTTTCAAACGGATTTCTCGCCAGAGCACTATGAACGCATGCTGTTTAATCAAGAGGGCTACGTCACGCCTGAAGGAACAGCGATTACAACGATGGCTCAATATTTCTATGAACAATCTGGAGGAACTTGGACGGTCGATGGGGAATCCACGCCCTGGATACAGTCCGTCCATGAATCCGTTTATTATGGTGAAAACAGCAATTCAATGTACGATGTTCATGACCGCGAACTTGTAGCGGAAACGCTAGACCATGTTGGTACCATGATCCAGGGCAAAGAGCACTTATACGACCAACGGGATCCATACGATTCGGACGGAGATGGAGATCTGTACGAGCCGGACGGAATGCTCGATAATCTCATGGTCGTTTATGCAGGTGAATCGGAAAATACGTTAGACGAACCGGATCTGATCTGGCCGAAGAAGTCTCACCTTGAGGGACCCACTCGAATCCCCGGAACCAGCCTTCTTGCCTATGACTTCACGCTGCAGTCAGAGTTTTCCGGAACAGGTCTCTTCGCTCATGAGTACAGCCATAACCTCGGACTACCCGATCTATACGATACCACCTCATTTGGATCTCGAGGATTAATCGGTACACCGGTTGGCGCCTGGTCCCTAATGGATGAAGGAGGTCGCATGGGAATGCCTGTCGAAACACTGCCCACCGGTTTCGATCCGTGGAGCAAGATGTTTCTTCAGACGGTGTATGGCGGCCGGTGGATTGAGCCAATCGAATTGGATTATGATCAATTGGACTCGGCTCAACCTGTCCTGTTAACAGAGGCAACGGATTTTGACCCACATGGCAAGCTCCTGAAGATCAACCTGCCAGATCAAGAGATTGAACGTTCCGTTCAACCGTTAGGTACCTTTTCCTATTATACAGGGAAAGAAAACCTTATGAGTCTGCAGCTTACATCCGACGTCATCGACTTAACGCCATCCGAGAACGTGACTCTTCACTTCGATTCCTTCCGTTGGATTGAGGAAGGATATGATTTCTTTACCGTCAGTGTGATCGATGAGGTGTATAGGGAAGGAGTGGAGATCGCCTCCTTTAGCGACCGGACATCTGATTGGGAGCATCAGGAGCTGGACTTAAGCGCGTTTGCGGGCAGACCGATCCAGCTTCACTTTGCTTATAAAACCGATCAGTACGTAGTGGAAGAAGGGGTCTTTCTGGATGAAATTAAAGTTGTTGCGGATGGGCAGACGATATTTTACGACAATGTCGAATCCGATCCGAAGTTTCAAAACGATGGCTTTGCCCTTTACGATGGGACGGGAGACTTATTCCCCCATTATTATTTAATCGAGTTGCGATCCCATCGGGGCGTAGATCAGGGGTTGCAGCATGTTTACGAGATCGAATACGAACCTGGCATGCTTATCTGGTATTACGATGGCCGATTTAAGAATAACCGAACCAGCCTCCATCCAGGTTATGGCATGATAGGGGTTGTGGATGCTCGGACGCAAGTCCTCGTCTACAGTGAAGAAGATCCAACACCGATGGGAAGTCTAACCCAAGTCCGAGATGCTACATTTGGTCTGAAGGAAACAGCGCCTAGCGACTACTATCCTACCCTTGCGGGTGTTCCGATTTTTTACGATCGGAATGACTATTCGATCCCGGACCTCCCTGAAGCAGGGAAAATCTTACCGAAGCTTGGACTTCAAGTACAGGTTCATTCGATAGCCGATGATTACTCCAAGATGGAGATTGAGGTTTCGAAAAGCGAGCAAGCTGGAAGCGAGCTTGCCTATCTTCTCCCAGCGAGCAAGTATGTCACCTTAGCCGTCGGAGAAGCTCATTCTGCCGTTACGGAGGCAGTCTACTTCAATGGTAGCCGAGAGTTCGTCACGGATCAAGTGACCTATTCGAGCTCTCATCCGGAGATCGTGAGCGTTGCAGGACAAGGGATTTTTCAAGCTCACCAGGCAGGGAATGCGGTTATTCTAGCATCCTATGAGGGAAAGACGGCAGAAATTCATGTAACGGTATTAGAGGAAGATGCACCGGCTGAACCCGTGATCACTTCCATTGGGCTAGATCATCCGTTCTATCAATTGGTTGTCGGTGATACCCACCAGGCCGTTGTCACCGCGGTTTACTCGGACGGGAAAACGGAAGATATCACGGCTAGAGCCGAATTCCGTTCCTTGAACCCGAGCGTAGCGGAAGTCACGGCGGATGGCCTAATCACGGCCAAGTCCGTTGGAAGTACGATCCTTCAGGTTGCCAGCGGAGAGCATCAAGCGGAAGCGGAAGTTGCTGTAGTCATCGATGAATGCTTTATTGCTACCGCTGCATTTGGCAGTAAGTTTCAGCCGGAAGTTGCTTTACTAAGACTCTTCCGTGATCAATACCTCTTGCAATCTAGTGTGGGAAAAGCTTTTGTTGAACTCTACTACACGTATTCTCCTCCGATCGCGCAATTCATTGCCAATAGTGAAATCCTGAAGCTGTTGGTACGACTAGTCCTCATGCCCGTAGTGACTATCGTTTACGTGGTGATGAATCCGGTTTGGTTGCTTGCCGGGATGCTTGCCTGGTTTACGTGGAGTTGGAGAAGAAAAATCGTATAATCCAAAGGAAATAGACCACAGAGTTGCCAGCTCATGTGGTCTATTGTTGTTTGCAACCATTTAGCTCTAGGCTTATTGCATCATTCTATAGTCGGCGATCCTTTGGTTTGTCGGAGTTGGCTGCAACATTCCCATTTGTGCTGTATTAGCCGTTACGTAGCTATGCGCAACCGTGTTAGTAGTCATCTCGTTCATCGTAGGGACTTGATAGTAGCCTCTATGGTTCATATACTGCCATACTTCGTACGCCTGCTCCCCACAGTTCGCTGCTCCTTGCTGAATCATCCGACGAATCTGAGGGTCGGCACACTCCAAGTAAGCTGTAGTCTTTTTGCAAGCAGACGATTTATGAAAGCCAAGCATCCCACTCGCCACGTCACGGTCATCCATATCCGTGATCCCTGTATTTGGAGTTTGGCTTCTTGTCCAAATGAGACTTCGTATTCTGACTGAATCAAGCTGGGTTGCGCCCGAGCTGTCAGAATCAGGCTCGGATTCTGACTCGATTTAGCTGGTTTACGCTTGAGCTGTCAGAATCAGGCTCGGATTCTGACTCGATTTAGCTGGTTTACGCTTGAGCTGTCAGAATCAGGCTCGGATTCTGACTCGATTTAGCTGGTTTACGCTTGAGCTGTCAGAATGAGGCTCGGATTCTGACTCGATCTAGCTGGTTTACGCTTGCTCTGTCTGAATAAAGTATTCTGACTCGATCCAACTGTTTTGCGCTTGACCTATAACAACGAAAAAAGGAGCCAAAATAGTAGTTTGGCTCCTTAACTATCTGTTCTCCTAAATAAGTCCCCTACTTAGGAAGGATGTTCCCATGGTAAAAGGTACTGGTCCCAAGGGCCATGACGGCTTATCCTCAATGAAGTCTTGTACGGTTCATCCCTATTTTTCTCACAAGCAATACCTAAACAACTTACTTCACATAATTACGAAGCTTACCAATCTTCTCCACTTCGACAACGACCACATCTCCCGACTTCATAGGACAGCTCCCTGAAGGCGAACCGGTAGCTAAAATATCCCCTGGTTCTAGGGTCATGACCTGGGAAATCCAACTGATCAGGAATGGGATGGAAAGCGACATCTGATTCGTGTTTCCATCTTGTACGACTTTTCCGTTCAAAGTAGTAACAATTCTTAAATTTGTCGGATCAACACCGGTCACAATCCATGGACCAAGAGGTCCAAATGTATCAAATCCTTTGGCACGTGTAAATTGAGGATCTGTTTTCGTGAGGTCTCTCGCCGTGACATCATTAAAGATCGTGCAGCCAAAAATGTAATCGAGAGCCTCTTCTTCTTTAATATTCTTTCCGCGTTTCCCAATAACAAGAGCCACTTCTCCTTCCAACTCTACCTGATTGGTTAAATTACTAGGAGGAAGCAGAATATCCCCCTCATTGGGAATGAGAGAAGACGCAGGCTTTAAAAACAAGAAAGGTTCTTTCAGATTGGGCTTTCCCCCTGTTTCCTTCGCGTGTTCCGCATAGGTCCAGCCAAAATTAATGATTTTAGAAGGCTTGACAGGCTCTAGGATCTTCACATCGCTGTATTTTACTTTTACCCCGTCATATTTCAGTTCTTGACGGAGAACGTCTGTAAAATTACTCGATAACTGCGATATGACATCATCCTCTACAGTCCCGTAATAGGCCTCACCCATTTGATTTTGATAGCGAACGATTTTTTGCGTTTTTTGAAGGACTTGCATGTCTATCCACTCCTTATCTATATCTTAAATAAAACTATATTAACAAAAAATAAGATTAGCATCTATACTTCGATTACCCGAACCTGCTATGACAATCATGATTGCACTCTGTAAAGCACTCTTCCTAGACTTTAATTTTTAAACTATCATTCTAATTATAATTACTTTTAACAGAATTTAAAGCTTACTCAAATACATAGCATAAAAATCATAAACTCTATAAAAATCATAAAATTTATGAAACGGCCCATTTAGAACCTCGCAAACATCGAAGGAACCTCCCCTCTCTGGGTAAGGTTCCAACTGATCTTATAGATGATCTTCTTTGACCGCTGGTTCGAAATCCGCGTCCTCCTGATTATCCCGCACGACCTTTTGCAAAACAAAGGAGCTAAAAATCAAAAACAACCCTGTCACACTATAGTACCCTTTCTCCACTAGCGGAGCGTCCATGTTATAGATCCCGATAAAGAAAAAAGCACAAGCCAAGCTAAACGCAGCCCAAGCTAAAAAGGTAAAAGCAGATGTATTGCGTACACGTTTCTTCATTGTTTCGTTCTCCTCTTTCTAGAGAAATATGATCTAAAAAAAGTGTACCAACGAAGCCAGTTGGCGAAAAGTACCAACAATTCTTGGTACCTCCAGATAACAAGCTATTACTTACGTTTTAGGATAACGTGAAGCACTTTTCTATTGCCGGACACAGGTTCCGCTCATGAAATTGAAGGGTTTTTAGCTCCTTGCGGACTACAGACCTTTATTTTAAGAAATTCGGTCCCAAACCCATCTATTTTCTTCTAATAAGGGATGATGTCTGATTAATCCCGCTAAAAGAAAAGGAAGCCTTCTCGTTCTTTCGAGAAAACTTCCTTCTTTTACATTACTCAATTAACAAACGAGCGATTAAAGACTCTGCTTCATGAACCCTTCCCATCTTAATCAATTCATTGGCGTAGCGCTGAACCATGGCTTCATCGGAATTAAACGAATATTGCAGGTTTCGTACGGAAGCGAGTAGGAGTTCTTGATCTCGGGAGATCCCTAGTGGAGTCAAAGATAATACAGCTAGAGAATCCTCAGTCGAAATAGAAATCTTTGCCTTTCGTTCTAACCGTAATTCCTGAATATATTGGAAAGCATTTGGGATAGCCGATAGGTTGAACGTTTCCTGTACTTCTTTAACCACCCTCGAATGAAGATCCTTTTCTTCTTCCTTGCAAATACTCTCAAGATATGCCTTTTCACTCGAAAACTCATTCAACAAAAGCAGCTCGTCGAAGAAATGTAATGAAAAAAAGTCAGAAAGATTCCGTGAAACCAACTGTACTCTATCACTATCCATCGGTGAAATACGTATCACAGGCGCTTCATCTAAAGCTTTGACAAGACCAAAATCAGTTAATAAGGCGTAATGGATTCCATCCATTCCTGTACTGGCAAACGTAAAAGAATCAACGGGTGTGCAAGAATACCTTTCCTCCTCATTTACATCCAAATTCAGGAAGAAGCCAGCAGCAGAGGTGTTCCGTAGCCATTGTTCATTATATCCCTCACTAACAGAATTGAATTGAATCTGTATCCTTCAATTTTTCAATATAGCCACCACTTTATCCTGCCTGTTCGTTCTGTGCAACGAGGTGAATGGATCAGTTTTCCATCTATGCCTATGACTGCTTGCCCCCGACAGCAAATTATAAAAAAAGCCACCCACAAGGTGATCCTTGTCGGTGGGCTTTATGTAGCTTACATCCCCTTTGTGAAATGCTGAAGCGCGATCAACACTTGATAAAGGTGTTTCCTCATCGCTTGTTCTGCAGCGACCGGGTCACGTTGGGCAACTGCGTCCACAATCATTTGGTGTTCCTCGAGCGTGTTATCTCGATGCCCTCCCGACAAAGCCGTGCGGTATTGAAAACGGACACTCTGGGAGTGTAGGGTGTCTAGTACCTTTGTTGCAATGGCATGGTTTGATATATCAAGGAGCTTTTGATGAAGTCTAGTATTGTCATCTGAATAATTCACGAGATGTTTTTCATTATGATGTCGTTTCATGTCCTCTAAGATGTTCCTTAGCTCAGCGACGTCCTCTTCGGTTGCCTTTTCGGCGGCGTGTCGAACGACTAAGCATTCCAAAGCGATACGTACCTCCAAGATCTCAATGGCTTCCTCTTCTGTCACATAACGAACACGGGCACCCTTATAGCGTTCACGCTCAACTAAGCCCTCTTGTTCTAATCTCGCCAACACCGTTCGGACAGTCGTACGGCCGGTACCATATAATGTAGATAAATCTTTTTCTACAAGATGCTGATTCGGCATCAGAATTCCATTGCATATATCAGCCTTGATTCGACGATAACATTCTTCTTCATTTAGTAGATTTGTTTCGTTTTTGGAAGTCATTTCATTCATCCTAACAATTAATCTATATAATGCTAATGATATCCCGTTTTTACCACTTATACAAGAGCTTACTCAAAAAGAACAGAGGATATCGCATTGGATATCCTCTTTGTTTGAGATTTAAGATTTTCGAACCAAATTATGGGGGTCAATGACGAATTTCTTGGATGCTCCTTGGTCAAATTCAGCATAGGCAGCTGGAGCCTGATCCAAAGAAATGAGGGTGGCGTTTACCGCCTTTGCGATCTGCGCTCTTCCGCTCAGGATAGCCATCATCAAGTCGCGATGGTATTGCATGACAGGAGTTTGCCCGGTCACAAAGGTATGAGCCTTGGCCCAGCCTAGTCCTAACCGAACCTTTAAGGTACCGATCTTAGCATCTTCGTCTACGGCACCCGGATCGCCTGTCACATAAAGTCCCGGAATCCCTAATCGTCCACCTGCTCGGGTGACTTCCATAATCGAATTCAATACGGTCGCCGGTGCCTCGCCAGCTTTTGCCCCATGACCGTGTGCCTCAAAACCAACGCAATCAATCGCGCAATCCACTTCAGGAACGCCCAGGATTTCTGCAATTTGCTCCCCTAGGTTCGGGTACTCTCTTAAGTTTACCGTTTCACAACCGAAGCTTCTTGCTTGGGCAAGCCGTGCACTATTCAAGTCGCCTACAATAACCGTTGCAGCTCCCAATAGTTGAGCAGAATGGGCAGCAGCCAAGCCAACCGGACCAGCACCAGCCACGTACACGGTAGAGCCAGGTCTTACCCCGGCACTCACTGCTCCATGGTAGCCTGTTGGGAAAATATCGGAAAGCATGGTTAAGTCAAGGATTTTTTCCATCGCTTGATCTTTATCCGGAAACTTTAGAAGCTGGAAGTCGGCATAGGGTACCATCACATACTCGGATTGACCTCCTACCCAACCGCCCATATCCACATACCCGTAAGCGGAGCCTGGTCGATCTGGATTCACGTTCTCGCAAATATGAGTGTGTCGTTCCTTGCAGCTCCGGCAGCGACCGCATGCAATGTTGAACGGGACGGAAACCAGGTCGCCTTTCTTAATAAATTCAACATCCCTTCCAACTTCAATCACCTCCCCGGTGATTTCGTGACCCAGCACCAATCCACTTGGAGCCGTCGTGCGACCTCGAACCATATGCTGATCGCTTCCGCAAATGTTCGTCGTCACCACTTTTAGGATGACGCCATGATCACATTTTCGTCCGACGTTTAGCGGATTGACCCCTGGACCATCTCGCAATACCAAATCCGGATAGGCAATATCCTGAATCTTTACTTTCCCTGGCTCTACATAGACAACCGCGCGATTTTCTGCCATTAGCGCTCACTCCTTGTTAATAAATTAAAAATCTTCAGACCTAAATGATTAAGCTGCCGCCCGTAACATCAAGAATGGTCCCCGTTATGTAGCTAGCTTCATCTGAAACAAGGAAGGCAACGGCATTTGCAACTTCTTCCGGTTGTCCAATTCGTCCTAAAGGTGTTCTGAGTGCTGCTTGCCTGCTCAATTCCTCATCCACGCTTTGCGTCATAGGAGTGTCAATCCGCCCAGGAACTACGACATTGACACGAATCCCTAGAGGGCCGTATTCACCAGCCAGTTTTCGACTTAACCCCAGCAGTCCGGACTTGCTTGCTGCATAATGTGCAGAAGTCACGGGGCTGTAAGTTCTTGAGGCTTGAGAACAGATATTTACGATTTGTCCCTTCTGGTTCTCGGTCATCATTTCAAGAGCAACTTGACTGCAGTTAAAGGGACCGTTCAAATTCACCGCTAGGACTCGGTTCCAATCTTCAATTTGGATCTCTCTGAAGGGAATCGGTCCTTTGGGGCCTTTGGGGGAGATTCCTGCATTGTTAACAAGGATATCCACCCTCCCGAATCGATCTCTGATCTTTTGCCCTCCTGCCCGGACCGCCTCCGTGTCAGACACATCCAATGGAAGATTCATTACTTCCACATCGTAATCAGCAGAAAGGCGTTGAGATAACTGCTGCAATTGGTCACTGTTTAAGTCACTAAGAACGACATGGCTGCCTAACTCGGCGAGCTTGCGGCTGATCGCTTGCCCCAGACCCCCAGTCGCTCCGGTTACCCAACTGACCGAACCATGAAGTTTCAGGTTAGTCAACATAAATTACTCCAAGGGCCCGCAGCTTCTCTCGCAAACTATAGATATCTAAGCCCAGTTCACCCTTTGCCAGACGGTCTTTCACGTGATCTTCTCGTTCAATTCGGGCCTTCGAGGCCTGGGCAACGGTTTCCGCTTCCCCTTTCGGCACCACGACAATCCCATCCCGATCTCCGATAATGACATCTCCAGGATTCACGATGACACCTGCACAAACGACAGGGATATTCACGGAACCAGGTGTGGCCTTGACGGTTCCCTTCGAGGAGACCGCTTTCGCCCAGACTGGAAAATCCATTTCCGTCAACTCTGTCGTATCGCGGATACCCGCATCAATAATTAAGCCTTGTACACCGCGGGATCGGGCAGATACGGCAAGTAGCTCACCGAACATCCCATCTGTAGAATCTGAAGTCACCGTCACCACAAGAACATCTCCTGGCTTGCACATCTCAATCGCCGCATGGATCATCAGATTATCCCCCGGATGACAAGAAACCGTCACGGCCGTACCGCAAACTTTCGCCGAATCATAGATGGGGCGAAGGTACGGGCTCATCAAACCCGTACGTCCCATAGCCTCATGAATGGTAGCTGAACCATAAGGCTTCAGCAGCTCAACTGAAGTGTGGCCCGCCCGTTCGATATTTTTTACAATGACATTTCTCATACAAACAATCCCCCAACATGCGGGAACACGCGCTGATACGCCTCTGCATACTTGATCTTGTTGCCTGTGAGGCTAATCGCACTCCCAGAGTTTCGGCCAGCCTGCACACCTCGGCGTTTCGCCAATTCCGAATAATACTCCCATAAGTGCTCTTGTGCATTCATACACTCCATAGCCTTTCTCTTTCGGTCAAATACGGAAGTAATGTCCAATAGTACATCGACTTTGAAGTTGCATTGTTCTGGTTGATGTGGTTCAAACAGGAATACGGACGGGGCACCTAGGATCCCATGCTCCGACTCATACCCTTCGGCTTGGGCCAAGACGCGGCATTCCAGAGCAAATTGCGTGGTACGCTGATGATCAAAATTGTACGGATCTTCAATTGAGTGAGTCAGGATCAATTCCGGCTGATGCTCTCTGAATTCGTTGACAACGGCATCCTGCAATTCTTTCGTCGGGTGGAAGGGATAGTCCCCCGCATCGAAGAATCGAACCTGTGCACCGAGGATCTCGGCTGCTTCTTCCGCTTCCGAACGCCGGACGGTCTTGATCTCATCTAATGTCTTGCCCTGCTTCCACAAGCGGGCAGACTCCCCTCGCTCACCATAGGATAGGCACAAAACACGCACTTGGTATCCCAGATCATGATAAAGTGCAATTGCTCCACCGCATCGCCAGATAAAATCTGCGGAATGCGCACTTACTACGGTAATTGTTTTTTTAGCATTACTCGACATGAACGAATTCCTCCACTTTATCTGTAATTATGTTTATTCATGAATGAGATGACTAAGGAATTGAATTCCTTGGGCGCTTCGCTAGGCAGATAATGACCATAAGGCAAGACAGCCAACTCCGAATTTGGAATCATCGCCTGCATCTCTTCTCCCATGCTTAATTCATTGATCTTATCTTCCGATCCCCAGAGAATTAAGGTCGGTACCTTAATATGGGGTAATCTTCTCCTCGTGTTGTATCTTGCCCTGTGTATCGGGTTCTTCATATGGGTCATGATTTTGAGGTACGCTTCGGCTGCCCCAGGGATCTGAGCCCGTTGATGCCATCGCTTGGCTGCTTCTTCCGCGTTTTCGATCCTTGTTGTCTCTTTGACATGCTTTAAAACTTCCTCATAGGATGGGGGCGTAAACGATGACATCATGGGAATGACGCGAGTCGATATTCCGCCGGCGCCAACCAAGGTCAACGTCCGCACGCGATCAGGACTTTCATAGCCAAGGACCGACGCTACCCATCCCCCCATGGAGTGACCTACGATATGAGCCGATGAAATCCCTAAACCATCCTGAAACTCTCGAACAAAGTCCGCCAGGTAGGAGAAGGAGTACTCGACATCCAATCGATCACCCTCACCCCATCCCACAAAATCAGGAGCATAAACCTGATAGTGCTGACTAAGTTCTTTGATATTCTCTAACCAGTAATCGCCACCCGTGAAGAATCCCACTCCGTGGAGAAGAATAAGAGGCTCTCCCTGGCCTGCTTCTAAGTAATAGGTTGTGCCGTGACTTAGCTTAATCTGACGCCGATAAATCTCCACAGTAGACCTCCTTATTTCCAAACCGCAAACGTCATTCCTACTCCAGTACCTGCTGGAGAACGGTAGCCATTCACATATTCCAAGTAGTCGATTTTCAAGTGCTCCATGGCGCCCGCAGCCACAATCCAGTTCAGAATTTCCCCAGAAGCGCCCTCCAGCTTTTCTCTTGGGATCGACTTCAACACCTCAGCATCGCCCCTCTTCAAGCCGTCAATGACAACTTCATCCAATTTTTCGTCCAGCTTGAAGTGGCTTAAGCCCCCTGAACCAATGATCGCTACCCGTTTGTCTTCTCCCCAGGATTCGACAGCCCTTCGAAGCGCTTGCCCAAACTCATAGCAGCGCTTTGGCGTTGGCTTATTCGGATTGTAGAAGCAGTTTACAAAAACAGGAACCATGGGAATGGATTTATTGGATAGAAGCCTGCGCTTTACGAACGTATAGGCGTGCCCAATCGAACGACCCTCGATCTGGGTTTTGCTTTGCGCAACGTCAAACCCCTCAATCATCATTTGTTCAATAATATGCGTTCCTAAACCGCTGTCCGTTGGATAAGATTCGGTTTCTTCTGTTGTATGCCAAGCCCAGATGACAGGTCTCAGAGATGGATGAAGATCTTCTAGTTTCACAGGAAAATCTTTGAGTTCGGTACCGCAAAATACGCCAAATGTCGGCTTGGCTTCATCGAGGAATAACTCCTCCTGATCATCTCCCACCACGAGCAAAATATCGGGCTTGGCTTCCAAAATTTCTCTATTTAAATATTCAACAGCCGCATTGCATTGTTCGTACTTTTGCTGCCAGAGCACGGGATCCAATTGATCTTTTAAGCTTTCACCCAGTTCCTGTGAACGCACCTCAAAATTTGTATCAGGATTTAGACGATCTCGGTCTGCATGGAGGCTCCAAACCTCTGCAGGACTACTTACTTGGGGACTATGGGACGAACCAATACCTAGAACGATTTTAGCCATCTTACACTTCCTCCTTATTTGTAAAAAGATAGGTTATTATAAATCAAATATAAATATTCAGTTATTTAATCCTAAAAAAACTTATTTTAAATCTCGCAGTCCTTTTAAAATTCGCCCAAGATGCTTTTGCATAGCAAGTTCGGCCGCATCCGGGTCCCGTCGAATAACCGCTTCCACAATTTCCTTATGATCTTCGAAGGACTGGTCAGTTCGCCCCCTCTGAACCATACCTCTGAACTGAAATCTAACATTTTGTGAGTTAAGGGTATCTAATACCTTTTCTGCGACTGAATTTCCTGCTATATCTATCAACGTACGATGGAGCTCGGTGTTGCAATCGGAATACTCAAGCATTTTGTTGGAGTCAAAGCATTGCTTCATCCTTTCTATGATATCCTGAAGAACCATGAAATCTTCATCAGTTGCCCTCTCTGCTGCTCGGCGAGCAGCCAGACTTTCTAAAGCCGCGCGAACTTCAAGGATCTCAATGGCTTCCTCTTCTGTTACGAGACGAACTCGTGCTCCACGATAACGCTCGCGCTCCACTAACCCCTCTTGTTCTAGCCTCGCCAATGCCGTTCGTATTGTTGCTCGACCTGCTCCGTAGGATTTTGATAAATCTAATTCAACAAGGTGTTGGTTCGGCATAAGAACTCCACGACAGATATCCTCTTTTAATCGGCGGTAGCATTCTTCTTCATTTATCAAAAGCGTTTGATTTAGCATAAACCTTCACCTCCCATCTATTTCTTAGTCTACATATAGCAAACAATATTGTCAACAATATTAACGACAATATTTCTTCTAACTAAACAACTTGGGAATAGACAATGTGATGCTTGGGATATAGGTGATAATTAACAGCACAACATAGGCTACAACTATAAAAGGCAGCAATGATTTTGACAACGCCTCTATTCTCACCTTGCCAATGGAAGAAGCGATGAACAGCGCGGTTCCGACTGGCGGCGTGATCAAGCCGATGGTCAGATTAATGCAGATAATAATCCCTAAGTGTATGGGATCGATACCGAAGTTTAAGGAGACCGGCAATAAAATAGGAACCAAAATGATCATCGCGGCTATCCCATCCATAAACATTCCTACTATTAATAAGAGAATATTGAGTACCAGTAGAAATACAATGGGACTTTCTGAGATTGATATGAGAAGATCACCTATAGCATTCGGCACACGTTCAAAGGCCAAAATCCAGCTTAATAGGCTTGCCATCGCTACAATAAACATGACGATTGCAGAATTCATGGCAGTATCAATAAAGATCTTAGGCAAATCTTTCAGTTTTAATTCTCGATAAAAGAACAGTCCCACAATAAAAGCTACAAAAGAAGCCACCGCAGCCGACTCAGTTGCTGTAAATACCCCCGAAAGAATACCGACAAGAATGATTAACGGAATAAGTAAAGCAGGAAGAACTTCTAAAAACGCTTTAAAAACCTCTTTCATAGGTGCTCGTTCTGATTTCGGAAAGTTTTCTCTAATTGCTATAAAGTAAATCAGAACCATGAAACTGATCGTTAACAATAGACCAGGGATGATTCCAGCCAAGAACATACTGGTTATCGAAGTTTCAGAGATAACACCATAAATAATGAATACGAGACTTGGCGGAATAATGGGTCCAAGCAAGGACGAAGATACGGTTAGAGCAGAACTGAATTCCCTGCTATATCCCTGTTTCTCCATTTCGGGTACCATCACTCTGCTCATCATGGCTGTCTGGGCGTTAGCCGACCCTAAGATAGAGGCTAAAAACATGTTTGTCGCAACATTGACATAGCTGAGACCGCCTCTGAAATGACCTAAAATCACGTTGGTGAAACCTACGAGCCGTTTAGAAATCCCGCCTGAATTCATGAGCTCTCCCACAAAGACAAATAAGGGAATGGCCATCAGTCCAAAATTTTGCACCCCTTGAAATATCCGCATCGGTGCTGATTCAAATAGTCCAATATTACTAGAAATGATATAGACGACGGAACTGATCCCGAGAACATACGCAATAGGTGCGCCTAAGACGATTAATCCAAAAAATGAAGCAACCACCGCTACCATCTATAACATCTCCGCTTCTTGATTTTTAGTTATTCTATTTAAATCTTGTTCTTCGGTGTTGTGTCTTCGGGTCGTTATCAGTTTCAGAATGTTATCGACATTAAATATCATAGTAATCAACATAGATAATGGAACAATGGAGTACGTAATCCAAGCCTGTATTTGCAGTGCCGGCAATTTTATTTGCAGCACACTTGGAGAGGTGATCCAGAGATAACTGTAAAAGAAAAAGCTGGCAGAAAAAGCAAAGATGAGAAGCTGTATCAAAATTTGAACATATCTCTTAAACTTTCCAAATTTGTCAAAGAAAAAGGTTACAGCGACCATAGAATGATTCTTCACACTCAGACTTGCTCCCAAAAACGTAATCCACGCCAACAGCACCAGAGCAATTTCCTGCGTTCCTACAATTGGGCTTTTTAACACATATCTGAATAATACAGCAATGTTCAGGTCGAGGATTAGAGCCCCGACACTGAACTGTATAAATAGAATGATAACGCGTTCAAAACAATGACTGATTTTTGAAATCGCGGCCTCAAAGAAATGCACAACGCTAACCCCTTTCGTTGGCTAAGGTGGTAAGGCTATTTCCCAGATATTTCTTTCGCTTTCTCAACAAAAACTTTGATCTTTTCATCGCTTTGAGCATATTTATCCAAGAATTGATTCAGCGTCGCATCAAATTCTGCGTTTCTTTCCAATTTACCGATCGTTACGCCTTGATCCTGCATTGTCTTAACACTCTGCTCTGCGATTTCATTGTACGTGTCAATATTGTTTTTTCTCGCCGCTTCAAAAGATTCCTGGATGATTTGTTGGTCTTCAGCAGATAGCTGACTCCAAACCTGTTCACTAACTAAGCCGGCTGAAGTAAATGCGTAATGTTGCGTCTCTGTGTAATACTTCCCGACTTCGTGGAACTTACTGTTTACAACACTTGTAGGTCCGGAATCCAATGCGTTCACTACCCCAGTTTGGAAAGCGCTGAACACTTCTGAAAAATCAACGGGAGTAGGATTGGCTCCAAACGATTTCCAGAAATCAACGATGGCAGGGCTTGGCGTAACACGTACATTGACACCATTCAACTGGTTGATATCCGTAATGACAGCGTCCTTGGATAAGATATCTCGCATTTCAATGACTAAATATCCCATGGACCTTACCCCTGCATCCCCTAGGGTATCGAACAATGCCTTAGCTTCGTCTGTATTCCCCATTTCGTAGGCTTGTGAAGCATTCTCGAACAAGAAAGGCATAAACCAAGCATTAAAGCTAGGAGAGTGATTAGCCAATTCTCCTGAAATGATAATCCCCATGTCTAAAGAGCCGGACTTCAGCTGTCGCATGACCTCCCCATCCGTACCTAACGAAGACTCCGGATAAGTTTCAATCTTGATTCGGCCATTCGAACGTTTCTCGACTTCCTCTTTAAAAACGACCATGGCTTTCCCGTGAACATGTGAGTCTCCGCCACTATGTGCAACTTTGAATGTTCGTGTTTCTGTTTCCCCTGGTGTTGTAGCGCTCGAATTCGAAGTGGATGATTGTCCACAACCGGATAGTACTAGAGCCAGACTTGTGAATAGGAGCAAGAATTGCGACTTCAACTTTTTCATTTTTTCAATCCTCCCATTTATCATTTTTTTACAAAAACATGCTAAGGTTCATGACCGTCAATACGGATTGATCAGGATAAATGGTTCTAGAATGGATCTTCCACTCTCCATTCACCCTTCTGAGCACATCGTGACGTTCACCAAAAATCTGTTCTGCTTCATGGTCTACCCCTCTGCTCCGTTTCGTCAGGAAATAGCTTACAACTTTGTACTCATCAGGATGCTCACAATCCTCCACATCAATATTGGATACAAAATGGCGTGTGTGCAACGGCGGGTCCTCGGCCCAAGCCGAACTGGTCCGCAATCTTTTCACCCGTGTAGTCAAGGATATCTTGCTCTCTTCAAAGTACGTCATGGCATTATCCTTGCCCGTGCGATCCTTTGATTCTCTTGTTACCCGTACAGGCATACGATAAACGATATCATCAGCAAACAACGCCAGCCACTCCTCAAATTTTCTATCATCTAGCAATCGCGCTTCACGAGTAAGAAACCTTGTAATCTCGTAATATATTTCACTGTTCATCCTTTCTCCCCCAACTCTCCCTGAAAAATAAAAGGCTTACAATTTACTGTTCATCCTCATATTCTTTGGTCAACAATTCGAGCCAATACTCATGCATCCCTCTTAGTGCATAATCCACAAAACAAGTAGGATAGGCTATGCCAGGTCCCGGCCAGGATTCATCCGGTTCGATCTTATCCATCCCCATCATATAATTGAGGACATTATTGTATTTCATCTCCCGATTGCGAGCCATTTTTCCTTTACTAGCTTTCGCCACACGAGTCCAAATTTCAGTATCATCGGCCTCTAATGTACCGGATGGCCCAAAGGAAGCCACATACCCTTTATAGGATTGCATTTTATACTCTTCAGGTGCCGCCTTATCAATCAGGAACCAAGCCCATATTTCAATCTTATCTGGTCCAATCGGACGCCATATGCGCAACGTTAGATAGTTATGCAAATGCCCTTCATTCCCATGAACCGGACAATGGAATGATAAATTAGGAAAGCATGTACCTACGATTACAACCGTCTGCTTATAAACCTCCAGCTGTTCTTTGCTTAAATTCCGTTCAAACATGGGCCACATTTCTTCCGGCAATCCTTGATAGGAAGGTACGCTAAAACCTGGACCCGTTGTACTGACATTGACGCAATGCCCATGATTCAGTTTCACCTGATGACCATAGCTGGCATAAAATGGGTCCTTCGGGCTGATGCCAAGTTCTACTGTGGATTTGTGCGTGGTGGCTACATGATAAGGATCTCCACCAAAATTCTCGGTTGACATCTTCCAGTTCGTATTGACCACCCAGCGCTGCGGCGCTCCTATTACTTCCATCCCTCCATCACTGCGGGCTAGAAACAGGTCAATATACCACTTTAGATCTCCAAGGTAGTCTTCCAACGGCATAGCATTGGGATCTAAATTTCCGAATATCATTCCCCTGTATGTATCTACTCGTGGGATTTTATGTAGGTTCCAGTCTTGCTTATTCAATCTCTCTCCAAAGACCTTGTCCCCTGCAACAACTCCTATCAGCTCCCCATCTGTATTGAAGCTCCACCCGTGAAAAGGACAAGTAAATGTTTTTCGATTTCCTACATCTGCTGTACACAAATGAGTTCCTCGGTGAGAACAGGAGTTAAGGAAAACATTAATTTCTCCTTTTTTGTTTTTTACGAGCAGAACAGGATCGTCCATCAGCCATCTAGTTACGTAATCACCAGCTTCCTTAAGCTCAGATTCATGTCCTAAGTACTGCCAGGTGCGGCCAAAGATCTTATCTACTTCTAAATCATAAATATCCGGATCCGTGACCATCCATTGTGGAAACAAGCCCTGCTCCAACTTTTGTTTAATCTCCGCAAGCAATTCCTTATCAATACCATTTCTTACATTGTGCCTTCCCGCCATGTTTTCCTCCCCCTCATTCTTATCTCAAAAACTATTCTGATTCCTCGCGCAACACCGCTGTAATCTCTAACTGCACCAGTGCTCCAGCTCGGAGTTCCTTCACAGTGGCGTGTCGTGCAGGACGGCTGTGTGGATCTGGAAACATCTTCACCCATTCTTCATTGACCAAATCTCGCAGTTGTTCATCCTGAAGGTACAACGCTACTCTTCCAATATCCTCTGTTGTCCCGCCAGCAGCCTCCATAAATCTGTGAACATTTTGGAAGACTAGTTTCACTTGAGTTGCAGGATCCTCTGGAATTTTTCCGGTTTCTGAATCCACCCCCGCTATAGCAGAGGAAAATAAAAATCGGTCTACCTTGGCTCCAAGAGGTACAGGAAGCTTTCCATGATGATTCAATCCGTCTACTTCAATGCTTTTCCGTCGATTCACGTAATGACCCCTCCATTATTACTAGATTAATTAAACACTTATATCTATAAAGAATTTTCAGTTATTTAAATCCCTGTTTCCGCTTTCATGGACTTAGATGTGATGTTTCCCTCCCATATATTAACTACTTATATTGTATAAATCTCCAACGTTATTGTCAACAATATTTTTATCAAAATATACAACAATGTTGACTGATTATAATTGGTTCCTTTAACAGTAAAAACTGCATCTCGGAGATGCAGTTTTTACGATATCTCCCTCAGCAAGGACTCCATGACAGAAAGAGCTGCTTCAGCGCAAGCGACGTCCTCATCTGCTGTTCCACCAGATACACCGATTCCCCCAACGTGTTTATTTTCGATCTTGATAGGCAATCCTCCGCCAAAGATGGTAAGGCGATTCGTATGGACAATGCCATGGAGCAAGGCTGGATTCTTCTCAATTAAGGGATACCAGTCTGCTGTTGCTCTTTCGGAGGAAGCGGCCGTATAAGCTTTATTCTGGGCAATCTCCGTCCCTAATAGTTTAGCTCCATCCATTCGGGAGAAAGCCTTCAAATTCCCTCCATCATCACAAACCGCTACCGTGACTCTGATGTTCATTTGTTCCGCTTTTTCACATGCCGCTTCAATCATCTTCATTGCTAATTTTTGCGACAATGCTAACCTCTCATAATACCCCTCCATGTTGATGTCCCTCCTTTATAGAACATTAAGATACACTTCTGTGTATCCAGGAGAGATAGAAAGAACACGTATTCTATCTCTTAGCATAAACAGAAATCAACTTATATTGTTTTGGGATAATGGCACTTGTTTTCGATTCTGCATTCCCCTTTGCCGGGAGATCCGATAATAAAAGAGCACGGAAGTAGCAACAATGATAGACGAGATCAGATACATATGCTGATATCCCATGGAAGCAGCAATATGGCCAAGAATAAAGGATCCAACGCCTATTCCAGTATCAAAAAAGATAAGATAGGTTCCTGTTGCCCTTCCTGTATGGGCTCCGGAGGATCTCCTAATGGCGCTGACTTGCAAACAAGAGAATAAGGTTCCAAATCCTAAGCCAATCAAACCAGCAGCTATAAGAAATAGAAAAGAATGGCGAGCGAAGCTCAAAGTGATCAGGCCGATAACAAATAGAATAATACTAGGATAGATAACTACTCGTTCGTTATAACGGTCAAACAACCTCCCGGTGAAGGGGCGAGACAGCACAATAACGAGGGCGTAAATCGGAAAGAAATAGGTTGCGGCTTGAACAATCCCTAGCTCCTCTGCGTAAACAGGAATGAACGTGAGGACCCCCCCGTAGCCGAAGGAAATAAGCAAGGCAATGAAAGAAATCGGAACTGCATTCGGTTCAATAAAATTCTTCCAATGGAAATACTCTTCTTTCTTATGTTCTTTGCAACCAAATAAAGGGATCTGAACAAAACTTCCGAATAGCAGCGCCATACAAGCACAGAAGGAAAGAAGCCCAAACAGGACCGAAAAACCATAGTTTACGACAATAGTCAGACCCATAAACGGCCCAATAATCATAGCCAGGTTCATGAACATAGCGTAATAGCCGATTCCCTCCCCTTTTCGTTGTTCGGGTGTAAGATCAGCCACGATTGTCGCCATCGCAGTCGTCACCGCCCCAAAAGTAAACCCATGGAGTAAACGCAAGGCAATAAGCAATAAGATACTCTGGATGCCGATATAGCTTATGGTGGCTAATAAATACAAGAACAAGGCTGTCCACAATACCTTTTTTCTTCCAAATTGATCCAGCCAATTTCCCGCAAAAGGCCGCACAAAGATAGCGGCTGTCACTAAAGCTGCCATAACCAATCCAATCTGTTGGTTATCGCCGTTGAGTTCACCGACAATAAACATGGGCAACGTAGCAACCAACGCATAATACGTAATGAAAATAAACAAGCAGCAAAAACAAATACTTAAGAAATCTCGTGTCCATAAAGGCTGTTTCGTTGCATCATTCATTCCCTGTTCACGATCCTTTGTTCTAGGTAGTTTGGTTGTTATTTTGAAGACGATCATGTTCACAATTTCGTCAACAATATTGACGATCTAGTATTTAGTATAAATTTGCACAATTAGGTTGTCAACTCATTATTTTCTAATTATTTCAGAAAATAAAACAAATGAAAAAACCGATCTTAACAGGAAGATCGGTTACTTCACTTTATTCAGGAATATGAGGTAGATCTAAATACTTAGGAACATTTATCACATGGGTTTCTACATAGGCTAAGAGACCTTCATCACCATATTCACGACCGATTCCCGACTGCTTCACTCCCCCGAATGGGAATTGGACATCTAGTCCCATAATGGCGGCTGTATTAATCATGGTTGTCCCTGCCTCAATGCGTCTCGCCACCTGAATGGCATGTTTTTCCTCTCCCCAAACTGAGCTGGTCAGGCCGTAAATACTATCATTTACTAAAGCGATGACTTGATCTTCGTCATCATAAGGCAAGATAGGTACCGTAGGGCCGAATTGCTCTTCCACCACAATCCGATCGTGATCATTTGCATTTAGGACAACCGTTGGCTGTAAGAAGTAGCCCCTTTCATAAACCTCCGGCTCTAGTATCTGGCCTAGAGGAATCACCTCAGCTCCACGATTATTCGCATCATTAACTAACCCTTGGACAAACTGCAGCTGAGCCAGATTATTCACGGGACCCATGGTCACATTCGGATTAAAAGGACTGCCAATGCGAATCCACTTATTAGCTGCCTCAATGTACTTCTCAACGAATTGAGGATAGATGGAACGGTGCACGTAAACACGCTTGGCAATCATACAGATTTGACCGTTGTTGAGAAAGTTGGATATGACAATCCGGCGCATCGCTTGCTCGTCGTTCACATCAAAATCCGGGAGGAAGATAGCGGCATCGTTTCCTCCAAGCTCAAGCGTCATATTCTTAATCGTATCAGCTGCAGACTTCATAATATGCCTTGCCGTTTCAGTACCTCCCGTGAAGGCAATCTTGGCTACTTTTGGATTGGAGGTCAATTCTTTACCGACATCGGTTTCACCATGAACCATATTGATCACGCCAGGTGGAAACTCGGAAGCCATTATTTCAATGGCCTTGCTGACCGCAAGCGGTGCAAAGGGACTTGGTTTAAGTACAACCGTATTGCCTGTCAATAAGGCAGGTGCGATTTTTATAGTAGAAAGAGAGATCGGATAATTCCATGGGAAAATAGCCGAAACCACACCCATCGGATCACGTGTAATGATTGTCTTGCCATGATCATGCTCCTGCACCTTCTCCTTGAGCACTTCCCTTACCGTGTTGCAAGCATATTCCATCCACAAAGTCGCGACGAAAAACTCGCCATGAGCGTCATAGAGCGGTTTGCCATGCTCTCGACAAAGCAGCTCCGAGAGCTCCGGTACAGCTTCCTTCAGCTTTTGGATCGCCTTTTGCATTCGTTCAATACGTTCCTCGATTGAGGTACTTCTCCAGGACTTAAAGGCATTAGCAGCCGCATCAATAGCAGCCTTCGCATCGTCCACCGTATTGAGCGGCGCGTAGCCCACGATCTCCTCTGGATTGGTCGGATTCTCACGAGCATATTGTTTTTCGGTTACTCTCTTTTCCCCATTAATAATAGCGTGAACAGCAAGTACAGTATTTTCCACAGCATATTCCCCTCTCTACACGGTCTTATTTTGGCAGGATGAAAGCGAATTCAACTTTAACGTCTTCTATTGTGGCATTCACCTATGTACGGAAACAGAGTCGTGTTGGAGTTTGCTAAGCTCGAATGCCCCTGAAAATGGGGGACTTCCCTCAGGTTTGAGAATCAGGAGCTCAACAAAACCCAACCCCGGTAAAATAACACCTCCTAATTGCATGCAATATTGTCGACGATCTTGTTTTAATTATAGTCGCCTTGTCTTACAAGTGTCAATATAGAATGTTTTAAATTGTTAAATTATTATTTGAAAACAAAAAACCAGTACCCATAGATGCTGGTCTGATTACAGTAATAGGCGGTAGTTTTGCTTAATGACTTCACGCATAGTCCTTAGGTGTTCCCTCAACATTACATGCTATATCTATTATTATGATAGCTTAGTTTGATTTTAATTTTCAACCTATGTTGGTATATTCCGAATTGCAACATAAGTAATGTTTAGAAATAGGTGGAAACTACGTGATTTAAAATTACGGAAAATACCGGCTTAGTTGACTAATAGGTCTGTTTTCCCTAACTTTCTCTTCGCATCTGGATAATATTGACTCCCTTTCCCTATCATGATTTAATAGTTTTAATATGTTAACCAAAATTATAATTAAGGTTAACAAAAGATAGGAGGAAGAAACACCATGAAAAGATGGACCCCTCTGGATATCGCTCAGATTGGGCTGCTGGCGGCGCTCATTACGGTTGCCGGTTTTTTCAAAATTCCTAGCGGCATTCCGGGTTCGGACTTTCAGCTGTCTGCCCCTTTAGCCGTTGCCATTGCTGGTGTGTTTGGCTTTAGACGCTATATTACTGCTGGGATTCTTTCTAGCCTGGTCCTGTTCTTCCTCGGGATCCACAATTTATTAAATGTTGAAATCGCCATGGTGTTTCGCTTTGTAGCTGGAGGGCTTGTCGCCCTATTGGGAACCTCCTTGCCCGTGTTGCTGTTGGCTGGTCCCATTGGTTCAGTGACGGCTCGCTGGGTCCTCTCGCTGACGCTAGGTGTTGAAGCCTGGCCATTGCTCCTGGCCGCTATTCCGGGCATGGTGTTTACCGCTATTGCTGTCTGGCCCCTATACAAGCTGCTGCAACGAGTAAAACATACAAGTGGAGGTAGTCTTAGTTATGTTAGAAAATCCTCTTTATAGTATCCGCATGAGAGCAGCGGAAGGCGGACCCCACGAACAGGGTGGACGACACATTTCCGGTGGAGAACGACTAGCCCGTGAATCCGAGGTGCAATTGCTCGTAGCGGAACTCCTGACAAAATCCATGGGTCACAGCCGGGGAAATGCAGATTTTATCCAGGTGGTCGTGGAGAAGATGCCGTACGCGGAAGTCTACGTGCCTCCCCTGCCTGTAGCAACGGAGGGAGGTCATCAAGTCGACGTCTGCCGGGCCAAGGCCCTCAATTTATTGGTAGAGTCGGGTGTTTCAAGAGCGGCAGCAGAACTAGGCCTAAACGAGCTTCAGCAGTCAGAAGATCTGAGAGGAGCTATCATTATGGACGCCGTTACCGGAACCCGATTAGATAAGCGGGAACAGAAAGGTGTTCGGGTATCCCGAATGGATTGGGATGCTTCATCCCATGAAGAATGGGTAAAGATTCATGTACCGTTGGGTTCCCTACGTGTACGAGAAGCCTTGGCACTGGCAACGAAGGTAGCTTACTCCCCTTACACACTCGCTGAGCTCTGCTGGTCAGATGACCCCGACTATGTGACAGGCTATGTTGCAAGCGATAAATTAGGGTATCGGCGGATCCCCCACTTAAAGAAGCTCGGGGAGTCGACAGGAGGAAGGGTATTCTTTGTTCAGCCGGGCCTTGATGTCGATGAGTATATTCATTATTTGGAAAAAACACCGATCTGGATCGGATGGGAGGGCGGACGACCATGAAACACGAAACCTTGCTTGAAAAGAGCCGAAAACATCTTTGGCTCCCTTTTACCCAAATGAAAGATTATGATGCCAATCCCTTGATTATTGAAAGCGGCGAAGGCGTGAAGCTCAAGGATACCGAAGGAAAAGAGTATTACGATGCTTTTTCCTCGGTATGGCTTAATGTCCATGGCCATAGAAAAAAAGAGCTCGATGAAGCAATTCGTCAGCAGCTAGATCGCATTGCTCACTCCACCCTGCTCGGCATGACGAATATTCCCGCTACAGAACTCGCCGAGCGGCTGGTCAAGATCGCACCGCCCGGCCTCACACGTGTTTTCTACTCGGACAGCGGAGCGGCTTCCGTGGAAATCGCACTGAAAATGGCATTTCAATATTGGCAAAATCGAGGGATTAAGAAAAAAAGCAAATTCGTGACGATGAAAAACGGGTACCATGGCGATACCATCGGGGCAATAAGCGTCGGTTCTATCGATATTTTCCATCAGGTTTACCAGCCTCTGCTATTTGATAGTTACAAGGTTTCTTACCCTTATGTATACCGACATCCGAGCGGGGATGCCACGATCTGCAGAGATGCTTGCCTCGCCGAACTAGAACAGCTCTTGATGGAGCACCATGAGGACATCGCGGCCATCATTCTAGAACCTATGATGCAAGGGGCCGGCGGGATGGTGCTCATGCCGGAAGGATACCTGGCAGGCGCTGCCCGACTATGTCGGAAGTATGATGTCCTGTTGATCGCCGATGAGGTGGCTACAGGATTTGGGCGGACTGGCGAGATGTTTGCTTGTGATCATGAGCAGGTTACCCCTGACATCATGACCGCAGGGAAAGGCTTGACTGGAGGTTACTTGCCGGTTGCCGTAACGATGACCACCGAGCGGATCTATGAAGCCTTCTACGCCGATTATACAGAGCTTAAGACCTTCTTTCACGGTCATTCTTATACCGGCAATCAATTAGGTTGTGCCGTAGCGTTAGCTAATTTGGAGCTGTTTGAGCAAATGAATCTGATTGAGCAGGTTCAGGAAAAAGCAGCCTATGTCAAAAAGCTCCTCTCTTCTTTCCAAGAACTCAAGCATGTTGGAGATATCCGCCAGATTGGGTTAATGTGCGGGTTGGAACTCGTAGCGGATAAAGAAACGAAGCAACCGTTTGAATGGGCGAACCGAACCGGTTATCAAGTGAGCCTGAAGCTTCGCGAACTGGGCATGCTGACTCGTCCAATGGGCGACACGATCGTGTTTATGCCTCCTCTCTCCAGCCGTGATAGCGAACTGACGGAGATGGTCGATATCCTCCGACAAGGCATTCTGTCTGTCACGGAAGGAGCCTAGCATCATGTTGGATCATTTAATTCAAGAGCTGGACGTTCGAGAACAAAAGGGCCTTACTCGGCGATTGCGACGAATGGATGAGATCAAAGAAAAAGGCGCAATCCTCTTTTCTAGCAACAATTATTTAGGATTAGCTGAAGATGCTGAGATGAAAGCTTGTGCCGCTGAAGCGATCCTTCGATTCGGAACCGGAAGTACGGGCTCGAGACTGACGACAGGAAATTCGACCCTACACGAAGAGCTCGAACAGCAATTGGCCTCTTTTAAAGGGAAAGAAGCCGCCATTCTCTTTAGCTCCGGCTACTTAGCCAATATTGGAACGATCTCCGCGCTAATGGGTAAAGACGATGTCATCTTCAGCGATTCTCTCAATCATGCCAGTATCATTGACGGATGTCGTCTAAGCCGAGCGGAAACGATCATCTATAAGCATGTGGATATGGAAGATTTAGAGAAAAAGCTTAAGGAGAACCCTGCCGCTCGGCACAAGC
This sequence comes from Ammoniphilus sp. CFH 90114, assembly GCF_004123195.1. Taxonomy (NCBI): domain Bacteria; kingdom Bacillati; phylum Bacillota; class Bacilli; order Caryophanales; family Paenibacillaceae; genus Ammoniphilus; species Ammoniphilus sp. CFH 90114. The sequence goes on along the minus strand of NZ_SDLI01000005.1, from coordinate 63,190 downwards.
TGATCGTCACCGACGGAGTCTTTAGCATGGATGGGAATATCGCTCCCCTCCCCCGCATCGTCGAGATCGCAGAGGCTTATGGGGCCTGGGTGATGGTAGACGATGCCCATGCCACAGGTGTCTTAGGGAGCAATGGAGCCGGAACCGCAGAACACTTTGGCTTAACCAATCGCGTCCATCTCTGTATGGGCACGATGAGTAAATCCATTGGGGCAGAAGGCGGCTATGTCGCGGCGGATCACGTGTTCATCGAATATCTGCGCAACAACGCCCGTTCCTTCATCTTTCAGACCGCGCTCTCTCCAGGCGTTATCGCGGCTGCTTCTGCAGGCATCCGATTGATCCAGCAACAGCCCTGGAGACGTGAGAAGCTCATCGAACAGGCGAGCCTCTTTCGCCAAGGACTTAAGAAATTAGGATTTGAACTAGTGGAAGGCACAACCCCGATCATAGCCGTAGTGATTGGCGACGCCCAACAAGCCGTGGACTTCTCCAAGAGATTAGAAGAAGCAGGCCTATTCGCTCCTGCCATTCGTCCGCCGACTGTTCCCATCGGCACAAGCAGGATTCGCGTCACCCTAACGGCCTCTCATCAGGCCCAAGATCTAGATTTTGCCCTTCACTGTTTTGAGAATATTGGAAAAGAAATGAGGTTCATCCCATGAGTCAAGGTATTTTTATTACCGGAACAGATACGGATATCGGAAAAACCTTTGTTGGAGCAGGACTTGCCGCTGTCTTCAAGGAGAGAGGCATCGATGTCGGCGTCTTCAAACCCATGATGTCGGGCGTTTCCCAAGCTAACCCCAAAAGCGATTGCTGGTTGCTAAAGGAGATGTCAGGTGACCCTAGTCCTCTAGAAGATATTAATCCGTTCCAATTTGACGAGCCCCTTGCCCCTTATGTCGCCCAACAAAGACACGGCAGGAGCATTTCACTTGATGAAACCTTAGCCAGTTGGAAAAACATTCAGGACCGACACCCATTCTACGTTATCGAAGGGGCTGGCGGACTCGCTGTACCGATGGGCCCAGGCTACCTCGTTTCCGATATCGCCCGATCCATCGGTTTTCCCCTCATTATAGTAGCCCGGCCATCTTTAGGTACCGTTAACCACACTCTTTTAAGCATTGCTTATGCCCGGCAGAACGGTCTAAACGTAATTGGTGTCATCCTTAATGGGCTGCGAGAAACTGGAGTAGCCGAGGAGACCAATCCCAAGCTGATTGAAGAGTTCTCTGAAGGGGTACCTGTATTAGGTGTTCTTCCTTACCTGGAGACATGGGATCGACAGAAGATGATTCAAATCTTTGAAAAGCATCTAGCGATCGACAAGCTTCTAAAGCAACTTAACTTCGTCAAGTGTTAAGACCTATAATGTAAATAACAAGAAGCCTACCAGTGAATAAACGGATAGGCTTTTTATCGTTAAAGCAAAAACTCCACTAGATTATAAACAACAAATCCTACTCCTGCCAGGAGCAGTAGTTTTTGTGATGGTCATAGATAGTTCCATAATCGTTTCAGTGTTACCACCCTCTCTAGGATTGCTGTAATACCCCTACACGTAATACTATACGAGTTTTTTGTGATTATGACAATATCGGTTAGGACCGAATCCCATCGTTTAAGAAGATGCTCTAGTTGTATTTTTTTTAAATAAAGAAACAATGACAATGATACCCAATAAGGCAATTGCGATGTGAGGTGTTGCAAATATCCAGTGTGCTACAAAATTACTTGGTGGGGTTCCATCGGATATACCGCTGCCGTGGAAGGCAAACCATAGGAAGATTGGAGGTACTTGAATGAACACCAGAAAACATACGAATGCTCCCTGTAAAAAATTAGTAACCTTGGTTTCAATCCTCCCTAAGAAAACAACTATTCCTCCAATAACAACGGCCAATAATCTCCAACTAACCACTTCTGATTCTGTCGGACCAAATAAACGTAAGACATAAAGAAATCCCGTTAGAATTGCCAATACGCCTACCAATATGTTAAGTATATTTGTGTTTCTCACTCTTTCTTTCCCCCCTTTGTTATGAGAGTATTACAGCCGCCAAGAATCGTTAAACCATTGCCCTCCGTTAATAGCAGACCTCTCTTATATTCGACGAATAAACTTATTAACTGACCTAATAAAAAAATATAAACCAACAAATAAAATTACACTTGTTATAAAATATGGAGTGATATATTGAATCACATTTCTTCCTTCATCGGGTCCACCGCTACTCCATAAAACTTCGTGCCACCAAAACAGTCCACAAGCACCCAATAACGCAAAAAGAATGCCTAAAAACCCTTTAATCATTTTCTACCTCCTCACTTTCTATTTAAATTGACTTCAATTAGACGAATAGTTCAATTATTATGTTGCAAAAGGAACATGATGTTAATATGCCGCTCAACAACTTATGGACCGATCGCAGAAGGACCCTGGGCGGATTCATGTAGGGGCATACTCATCTAAGGGGAATACTCATCTGAGGGCTTGTCCATCATCCCCAAGGAGAAGTGTGGAGCTTTTTGCCGGTGGCGGACATAGAATCCGTTATCGATGTAAAAATGAAGGGTTTTTAACTCCTTGCGTACATACAGTCCTTTATTATAAGGAATTAGGCCTTCATCCGTTCGATCTTCGTCTAGTAAGGAATCGTATGTCCCATTGTCACTTAGGATGGCTGGTTTTAGTGTGAGTAAGGGATCGTATGTCCGCATACTCATGAGAAAAGTGTACGTTATCGTAAAGTACTTCGCGATCTATTCAACTGAGGGACAATCCGTTAGTCCATCCAGCTTTTTTGCCATGAAATAAAGCTCAAGCCTGGGTCACTTACCCCAGGCTTCTCACCAAAACTGATATCATCAATTTATCCTTTACCCGCTAATGGCTTCATTTTTGATTTCCTTTGTTGTAGTTAACTTTCGGTTCCAACCCGTGATGAGGTGCTCTCAATTAGGTTCAACCCCCTACCTGAGGGGGTATCGCAGAAGCAAACCCTACAGTGGAAAAGGCTGGGATTCTGACTGGACCCAGCTTATTGAGGCTTGCCCTGTCAGAATGAGGCTGGGATTCTGACTGGATCCACCTTGTTAAGGCTTGTGCTGTCCGAATGAGGCTCGGATTCTGACTGGATTAAGCTTGGTGTGACTTGCCTTGTCCGAATAAGGCTCGTTTTCTGACTGGATCCACCTTGTTGGGACTTGCGCTGTCCGAATAAGGCTTGGATTCTGACTGGATTAAGCTTGGTGTGACTTGCCTTGTCCGAATGAGGCTCGTTTTCTGACTGGATTAAGCTTGGTGTGACTTGCCTTGTCCGAATAAGGCTCGTTTTCTGACTGGATTAAGCTTGTTGGGACTTGCCTTGTCCGAATGAGGCTCATTTTCTGACTGGATCGAGCTTGTTCAGGCTTGCCTTGTCAGAATGAGGCTTGGATTCTGACTGGATTAAGCTTGTTGGGACTTGCGCTGTCCGAATGAGGCTCGTTTTCTGACTGGATTGACGTTGTTGGGGCTTACCTAGTCCGAATGAGGCTCGGATTCTGACAGCATTGAGCTTAGGCTTGCGCTGTCCGAATGAGGCTACTTCGTATTCGCGACTCGAAGCTAAAAGCATAAATATTTTAAAATTTTTTCCACCTGACAACAAGATTCTAGACGAATGTCCATACCAACACTTGGATTGTTGAATAGAGTTGTAACATATACTTAGTGGAAACTGTACACTCAAGGATATCTATGTTCCCCATGCAACAAACGTGGATTTTCCGCGGATAACCGGCTGAAGGAGTGAAGAAATGGGAATAAATTTTGCAGGGAAATTGGTAAACTTTAATTCCAATAAAATGGAATCGGTAGGAGGAGATGATTTATTTGGCGGCACTACGGTAACCGTAAGAATTCCATTAGTTTGCACAACACTAGATAACGTTATGATGAACGATGACGTTTGGTTGACAGCCTATATCGAGTGGCTCGCTTTGCGAAGAAGTAGCCAAGGTAATGTTTCAGAAACACAAAAAGAATATCGATTTGAAATTTGGCGTAATTTTGGGGAAAGCAATGAACACCTTGTATGCAGCACCTCAGATGCTAATGGTAGAATTAATGATGTACCTAGCAGAACGACCACTACAATTACTTGCGTAGACAAAAATGTTCCGGTTGGTACCCATACGTACTGTTATATAGTTGTAATACCGCCATCAGAAGGAGTGGGTCCAGCTGGTGATGGAATTAGAGCGTTTAATAGAGAAATAACAGCTGCAGAAATCGTCAGATAATTTATTCTCCACGACTCTTTTATTGCAAAGATTCCGGCCCATTTTGCCATTTTCTATCAACATAACATACGTCTACTAACCCCAAGATTACTTATCAAGGCAAACTTAGCGAAGTTCCTTCGCCCTACAAGGGTATATCACATCCTCTACAAATAAGAGAGACACCATCGTGTGGTGTCTTTCTTCGTTTGTTTTCATCATATTAAATTCCCTTAACCTCACTTCGCACTTCGCTGTTGACGATCATCGACTTTCGATCTGCACAGACAGCAAAGCCTGCTTACTCGACCTCTCTAAGAACTCTACCTAGTCTTTTAACTCCTTCGATGATCGTCTTTTCATCCGCATAGCTAAAGGAGAGGCGAAGATATTCTACTCCCTCTTCTTGAATCAGAAAGAAATATTTTCCAGGCACATAGGATACCCCTTCTTCCAATGCTTGAGCTAATAATTCGGAAGTATCGGCTGCAACTCTGAGCCATACAAAATATCCGCCCTCTGGCACATACCAGAAAACCGATTTCGGCAAGTATTCTTCGAGTGCAGAAAGTAAGACGGAGCATTTGGCCTGATAGGTGGCTCTTAAGGTTTCTAATCGCTCTCTCATATCCGTTCTCTCTAGATAAGCAGCCATCGTGGCTTGAGCAAAGGGATGGTCCAGATCCTTTTTGAACCAAGCCATAGCCTTAATAAATTCAGGTGCTGCCGCTGTCCATCCAATTCGCATGCCAGGGGCTACGACTTTCGATAAAGAGCCAACATGGAGGACACGACCATCAGAATCCATCGCTTTTAATGGGGTAGCATGTGTTTTAAAGTATAATTCCCCGTAGGCGTCATCCTCTAAAATAAGGAAGTTGTATTTGACCGCTAACTCCAATACATGCTTTCGTCGCTCTTCTGTCATCGTCGTGCCTGTTGGGTTTTGGAACGTGGGAATGGTATATAAAAACCGTGGAAGGCTGAGTCCTTTTTGTTTCCGCTCTTCTAGTAGATTTTCTAAGAGGTCCGTTTGTAGTCCATGCTCGTCCACTGGAATACTAATAAAATGAGTCGTGTAGTTCCGAAAAATCTCTAACGCTTCCATATACGTGGGGGCTTCGACGGCCACAAGGGTTTGATCGTCGATGAGTATCCGAGCAATAAGATCAATCGCCTGACAGGCACCGGATGTAATTAACAGCTCTTTTTCTGAAACCTGTATCCCACGTAAAGCCAACCTTTCTCGGATCAGCTCATTCAGTTTTTTCTTTTTAGGACTTCCTAAATAATGCAACGGTAGATCCTTCTCTTCTTCAAGCAGGCTAATTGCTGCAGTCTTGATCTCTTCCACCGGTACAAGATGAGGCGCCGGGTAGCCAGAGCTTAGACGGATGCACCCCTCTGGAATCGTTGGCATCCACTCCCCCGGTGGATCATTCTTCAGTGCTTCTTTACTATGTTTAGAAAAAAAAGATTCGACATTCACGTTATCATTCACCTTTCGTTTCATTCACGTACGTCTTTCTAAATAAAATAGAAAGTATTGGTAGAAACCCATGCTCTCTTTTATATTAAACTATAACTTTATAACGATTCAAATGAATTCCTAGGAATCTACATAAAAAGACCCAGAACGGATTCCTCACCGTCCTAGGCCACCTTCCTCTTCCTTATTTAATCCACTGCACGATATCTTCTATATTTTTTCTGGATTTCTGCCTCTTCGGTTCATGGGCTCGGTAGCCGAAGGCCACCATTACGGATACAGCGAGGTGGTCATCCTCTAACAAATTCTCCTCCTTGAGGATTTGTTGAACTTTTTCCATATTAAACCCTTCGATCGGACAAGAATCAATGCCTAGCATGGCGGCTGTCGTCATCATATTCGCCAAGGCAATGTAGGTTTGCTTTCCGGCCCAATCCAACATGGTTCGTTCATTTTCCAAGAGTTTCAGATCTTCTTCCTGAAACGTTTGGTACCTACCTATGATCTGTTCAAATACTTCTGGTGGAAATCCATGTACATTAATCATCTGATTTCTGACATATTCAGAGTCAAACTTTGTATCTTTGATCGTTCTAGCTAGAATGATGACGAAGTGACTTGCCGTTGGCAATTGTCCTTGTGCTCCCCAGGAAACGCCTCTTAACTTTTCTCTCAGTTCACGATTTTGAATTACGAGGAATTTCCAAGGCTCATAACCGCAAGAGCTTGGTGAAAGTCGGGCGGCCTCCAAAATTACACGGAAGTCCTCCTCTGCGATAGTTTTCGTTGGATCAAATTCCTTCGTCGCATGTCTAAATCGAAACGCATCAAGAATATTTTCCTTACTCATGATTACTTCTTGCATATGTATTCCTCCTCATCAGGCTACTTAGCCTACCTTTATTTAACTTCTCCAATAACAGGAAAAAGTATGGATGCTTAATCTGAAACTATATTTGTTGCAATTTACAAAAAAATAAACTCTATGGTCGTTGTTCATCCTCTCTTAGCATGAAGGTTACTGTAATTATATATAATACAGTTATACAAGTCAATATGGATGGAGTGTCCCACTTATTTTATTGAAGCATACCATTGCCGACATCGCAGTAGATTTTGAAATCAACCATACGGGGACGCTTAAGAACCCGCGATCAAAGCCGGAGAATAAAACCTTGCCCACCCCAACAGGGAAGCAGGGTTTTATAAAAACTTAAACATCGGATGCGTTTGTTTTGCTAGAATTAGTCTGCTTTCCTACTTCCTACTTCGTCTCGATTGCATACGATATGTAAAACTAGTCAAAGGGTTGCTGCTTTATGGCCATTTTGCATAAAACTTTACTATCTAGCCTTCTGGCTACCTCCCTACTAAGTGGGGTTGCTTTGGCGGATCAGAAGGAAGAGAGTCATTATCGAGACCTTCACGATACCCCATGGGCAACTTCGAGTATTCAGAAGCTGTATAATGAGGGCATGTTAAGGGATTTCAAGGATGCTGTCTTTTTACCTGCAAAAGCGATAACAAGAGCTGAATTCGTATCCCTTCTTTCTAACGCAATTAAAGAAGAGGTAGAATTAAAGGCGGTTCCCTTTCATGATGTAAACCCAAACGATTGGTTTTATGAATCTATAAAGAAACTCTATAGTATGGGAATGATCAAAGGCGTGGATGAAAACGCATTCCACCCTGAAAAAGCCATTTCACGAGAGGAAGCCGCGGTTATTGCTGCTCACGCTTTTGGTTATTCTCATAAAGGAAATCCCCCCCTCTATAAAGATTATAAGCAAATCAGTCCGTGGGCCCGGTCAAGTGTAGCTGCTCTATTCGAACATGATATCATGCTGGGTTCGAACCAACACTTTCGCCCAAAGGACTCCCTCACACGGGCAGAAACAGCCGTTTTATTACATCGCATTCTCCATGGAAGCCCCCCTACCTATGCTCCTCCCCCTCAAAAAACACCTTCTAAAGAAATAAAAAAAGTCCCCTCCTTCAAGAAAAAACTAGTAAAAAATGTAAACATGTTGCTAGAAACCCCATACCGATGGGGTGGAGCAACAATAAAAGGATTTGATTGCAGTGGTTTCACTCAATACGTTTTCAAAGAATTAGGCGTGGAGCTTCCTCGAACAACAAGGGAGCAATTTAAGGTAGGAAAAATCGTTTCCATGAAAAAAATGAAGGTCGGCGATCTCATCTTTTTTGATACGGGTAAAGGTTATATTAGTCATGTCGGGATCTACATGGGGGATAAAAAGATGGCACATGTGGGAAGCAAAGGCGTCAAAATCGATAAGCTAGATTGGTATTACAAGAACTATCGAGTTGTCGGTATTAAGAGGATAGAAAGGAAGTAACCGCAAGGTTCATGTTACATGGACTACTTTCCACTCGGTCAGCAGACCCTACCTTAGGAAGTATCAGGCAAATAAAAACCCCTTTCTATTATCACTAGAAAGGGGTTTTCTCAATTCGTAAAGACTCTAGCAGACTCGTATGGTCATTTTAGGTCAATGTTCATCCCTAAACCAAACGCCCAAATACAACTTTATCAATGGCTACAAAATCGTTGCGGTCGACTGAAGATGAAGGGATAGAAAATTGCACCCTTGCCGCTGCCGTCCCAGGAGGTGCCTTTTCCGTGATACCCGTATATACCAACCACCTACTGCCTACTGCAGGTGCAGAGATCCCCCGTCCAAAAAGGCTAAGTCCTAATCCAATTTCCTTGCCGTCACCATCTAACCATAAAACCTTGACCAGTGCATCAGCTATTGCAACACCAGCCCCTAAACGTCCAACCCTCAGACCATAGTTAAGTAAGAAGCAGTGGTTCTCAGCATTGGCAATCGGAACATCTTGAAAGATGATGCCTCCAACCCCTACATCCGTTCTAGCTTCGGTAGTTCCCTCATAAACAAAATTTGTAGCAACTGCTTGTGTGCTAACCGGTGTCCATTCGATCAAGCCATCTTCGAAACTGGGGTTTTGTATTAAATTTGCCGAACCGGCCCTGGCTAGGAGAACCTGGTCGATTTTTAGGGTACTGCCCTCGTCCATCACAGGGTTAAAAAGGATCCTCGCCATTACTGCACCAGGAGGAGCAGGATCTGTGATATCCAGGTATGTCAGATAGTTCACCTGATTGTTCAAGATGTTAGTTGGAATGTTTATTTCTAACCCAGGAGACCCAATCGTGTTGTTTCCTGCATCCAGCCACTGCACTTGAACTGTCATAGCCGCCACCCCACTAGCAAAAGCACCAAAACTAAAGAGGTAGGGGGCGTTGGAAGGCTGGTTCCCAATGAATACATCTTGGAAGAGGGTACCGCTTAATGTAGTCGTCACATCGACTGCACCCTGTAGAGGACTTCTAAAAGTCGGTTGAAATGTGGGCCCGGTCCAACTCTGCAATCCCACTTCAAAACTAGCGTTTTGTACAAGATTCATTGTGTTTGTTATAGCCAAAATAACTTGATCAATAGAAACAGAGCCTCCAGGTCCACTACTAAACAACAGGCGTGCAAAACGAGCACCAGGAGGCGGGGAATCCGTAATATCGTAAAAAGTGACCCTTGCATTGATATCACTATCCGTAGTGAATTGGGGAATGAACAGTCTTAAACCCGTGCCTATTTCTCGGCGCTTGGCATCCAGCCACAACACGTTTATTGTCATCTCGGGCTGAGAAGAACCAAAAGCATTGAAACTTAACAGCAAGGGAGAACATTCGGTACCAATTAATGCAACATCCTGAAACATATGAGCTATATCAGGACCCATGGTCGCGACCTGCGTTCCCTCAAAGTGCAACGAATTGGTAAGAGTAACATTTTCACTTGTCCAATCAGTTAAACCCGCTTCAAAGCTGGGATTTTGCACCAAATTAAAACACCTATGCCCGATAGCCGGAGTTACTTTTCTACAACCCACAATCTATCATCTCCTATTTATCATGTTTCAGTAGCTTCCTCTCTTTTGTAATAGTCTATGATTTCGATGGTAGTAGAGTGAGAACTTTCTCCGAATCTCAATACCTAAATAATATTCTAGTATTCATAACGATACTTGCTGACCGTTACTTCCGCCGTATCAGTTTTTTCACTTTTCTAGAAACTATGAAATAGAGAGGCCCAGAAACACCCGCAAGAAGAACGGAAGCCATCCATAAAGTCGGATTTCGTAATCCATAGGCTATGAATGCCAGGACGATGGATAAGACGAGCACGATAAAGGCATCCCTCTTTTTGTCCCTGGCATGTTCAAACTCAAACGATCTTCGCTGTGCTTCCTCCTGCCACTCTCGGTATCTGCGCGGTTCCTCCAACAAGCTAGGAAGGCTTTGAAGCGTTTGAAAGAAAGGCTGTCCTTGAACCCAACTGGCCACCAGCTTCCACCATCCACCCTGATGCTGCTCAAACCACTCCTTAAGAATGGGCTCACCCAGCCCGACTACATCTCCGTCAGGATAGATCGTGGCAATCAGCCCTTCCACCGTGATAAAGGATCGACCCAAAAACACGAAGCGTGTCGGTACCTGAATCGGCAGGGCCTCAATCACCTTCTGAAGCTCCATCTTCATTTTCAACATTTCCATTTGAGTCATCTGCTTAAACGATTTCAGGTCAAAAGAAAGAGCTTCTTCAAGCATCACTTCCATCTCTTTTCGGTTGGCGGAAGGAAGGACAAATTCCAGCTTGATCAGGTGCTCCACCGCTTTGGCATAATTTTTCACACCTAAAGCAATCAGAAGCTGCTGAAGGTGCTCCGCGTCTTTTTTGCTGATTTCCCCCATCATCCCAAAATCAAGGAGAATGATCTCACCCTTCTCATTCACCAGGACATTGCCGGAATGAGGATCGGCATGAAATTTTCCTTGCTCCAAATACTGAGGTATAAAAAGCTTCAAGAGCCTTTCCGCCAAACCTTTTCTGTCGATGCCGGATTGGTTCAAAAAGTCAGTATCCGTAATCTTCTGTCCTTCGACCCACTCCATGACCAATACTTTTTTCGTGGTGTATTCCGAATACACTTCGGGTATATAAACCTGCACCTCTTCTCTTTGAAATCGCTCCTTAAACTGTTGTGCGGTCTCCATTTCCTTTTTAAAATCCAACTCCCGCTCGATAACCGTCTTCATTTCCTTGTATAGCATAGGGAAATTCGCCTTATCTGAAAAAGGAGTAAACCGCGCAATCCATGTGATGATCCTTAGAGCTTGAAAGTCCGCTGCAATGACCTTATCAATACCGGTGCGCTGAATCTTCACCGCCACACTCGTTCCATCCAGCAGCTCCGCACGGTACACCTCCCCAATCGATGCGGACGCAACCGGTTCGCTTCCGACACTTCGCAAAATTTCACGGTAGGATGTTCCCCATTCCCGTTCAAGCTGTACCCTCGCTTGATCCCAACCTCCGGCTGGAACCTGATCTACAAGCCGCGTAATTTCTTCGACAAAAGGCTTAGGAAGCATATCCCCTCTAGTACTTAAGAATTGCCCCACCTTAATAAGTAAGCCTTGAAGCCGAATGGCCTTCTCCCTAAACTCTCGCGCTTGGCGCCGCATTAATCCATCCCATTCATGCCCCGTTTTTTTCCTCCATTGGTACCAAAAAATCTGTAAGAAAAACCGGAGCGCCATCCCCACTATGGAGACCATCCGAAACCATTTCCACTTCATGAAACCCTTCCCCCTAAAAATACGTATGGATTTCCTTATTCTTCACAAAGGTACATAATCCTCCAACTGGCTTAGTATTATGGTTATGAATGGGTCAGTTTCTTACCCAAGGGGGTATCCACGAGAGCGAACGAGGCTCGTATACTGACATACTCAAGCTCTTTTGGGCTTGCCCGGTCCGAATGAGGCTCGTATTCTGACAAGTTCTAGCTCTTTTAGACTTGGCCTGTCCAAATAAGACTCGTATTCTGACACACTCAAGCTCTTTTGAGCTTGCCCTGTCCAAATGAGACTCGTATTCTGACTGACTCAAGCTCTTTTGGGCTTGACCTGTCCAAATCAGGCTCGTATTCTGACAGACTCAAGCTCGATTGGCCTTGCCCTGTTCAAATGAGGCTTGTATTCTGACAGACTCAAGTTCGATTGGCCTTGCCCTGTCCAAATAAGACTCGTATTCTGACAGACTCAAGCTCTTTTGGCCTTGACCTGTCCGAATCAGGCTCGTATTCTGACACACTCAAGCTCTTTTGGCCTTGCCCTGTCCAAATGTGGCCCTATTCGACCTTCACCAGATAGGAGGCTTTAGATCTTTAATTATTCGTATCTCAATTATATCTCCTCTTTTTGCATAGAAAATAACGGATAAAGGAAAATAACTTAGCCAGGGCTTTGACGACATTTCTACCCAATGGAGACTTAGTTACCGAAGAGCCGAAAGAAAAAAACCTATCCAATCGTAATGTTGGATAGGTTTTTTGTTTTAATTGAGCAGTGGCAAGCCCTTCAACTTTCACTTACCGTTCAAGCATTTAAAAATGGCGTAAATCCCTAACCTGAACATCCCCGAAACGAGCATAGCACCTTGGATAATATCCCTATAGCTCTTTTGACATTAGGGTACATACACGACTTCAAATTGCTCAAACACAACAGGAAGCTCTTCGGTAAACTCTTTTTCAAGTTGCTCACAAATCTTCTTATAGTAGATTACATGCACCCTTCTCCAATAGTCCAGACTCAGATCGCCTTCTCCTTCAATCCGAGCGTGTTCCTCTGTAACGTCGCGAAAAGGAAGGATTTCGACCTTTGTCGTTTGGATGGAGCGATCCCATGCCAGTCAGTGATCACGCTGTAGTCTCCCACTTGCGGTAAGGGCTCGTTGTTTTGTTCAAATGACCATAACGCAGCAGCCGTGGCTTTTTTCTGTCCGTTCTTCACGAGATAAGCCAACTTATTTGCCGATTCTTCTGTTAGCTCAAAGTGCCAGGAAGCATAGCCCTTTTCAGAAGGCACTCCCTTCTTGCGAAGAAAGTCCCTCCACATCGCTCTTACGGATTCGTGTTCTGGTTTCAATCGAAGTTCTCCTTTATAAAAGCTAAAACCTCTTGAACATGCCCCTTTACCTTTACCTTCGGATAAACCTTCGCAATTCTCCCTTCCTGATCGATCAAAAAGGTCGATCGCTCAATCCCCATGTACTCTTTTCCATAGTTTTTCTTGAGCTTCCATACGCCATATTTCTCTGCCACTTCATGACTCTCATCGGCTAAAAGAATAAAATTCAGATCGTGCTTCGCGATGAACTTTTGATGCTGCGTGATTGGATCGGGGCTAATGCCGATGACCACGGTATTCAAGGCTTGAAAGGACGCATAATCATCACGAAAATCACACGCTTCCGTCGTACACCCAGGAGTCATATCCTTAGGGTAAAAGTAGAGAACCACGTTTTTTCCTTTAAAGTCAGACAACGTCACGTCTTTTCCATTACTGCCAGGCAACGTAAAATCCGGCGCCCATTGCTTCACTTCCATCATATTCATTCCTCCTATCATTTTGCTTTTCTTCTATTCTACCAATTTTTATAGCTCTCTATTAGCCAAAAAGAAACCAGTTCCTTACCTCTCCAAATAAGCCTCGTATTCAGACCGTTATATACATACAGCTGATCTATGGAGTTGATGACTCAACTTTTCTTAGAAATGATTCAACTGCCACTTGCCAAGCTTCCGGCTGATCATAATGAAGGAAGTGACCCGCGCATACAACACGAGTCATATAACCAAAAGCAAGTAGAACAAGTCTCCGAATTTGCCTTCTCCCCCCGCTTCTTATCCCATTCGCAAATAGACCATGAAAAAAGAGTATAAGTCAGGATCAGCCCTTCGCTCATACTCTTTAACGTTTATTCTATTTTGATTCTATAGGTGTAACTCGTTCGCAAGAGCTCATTTGCCGTTTCAACGTCTTGTACATTTGCCATAACAAAATTATCAAAAACCAACGGATGGGTCCATGTATCCGGTTTTGTCCTTTGAACCGTAATGACCGTTGCACTCACTACATTTTTATTTTTATCTAGCACTTCAAGTGTAAAGATAGGCTTTCGATTCAATTCCTTGGTGATGTTAAACGAAACATTCACATCATATCTTCCAAATACGGTTCCCGTAACTCCTTTAAATGCGTCGGGGAAAGCGGTTAACGATACTACTTCAATTCCTTCTACCTTATAGAGTGGATACGCCTCATCAGGTTTCTTGATTTGGACAGTGGAGGATTCACCATTCCAGGTCACATCATAACCTAGTGCTTCCCCCACCTTACGCAACGGTACGTAAGTCGTTCCATTATAAATAATAGGTGTTGCTGCAGAAGTATCAATGAGATTTCCTTCGTTTGTTATTTTAATATGTGGCGCTAGTTTGGCGCGGATTTCACTTACGGCATGCGTGACCATGGGGGTTGAAGCCACGATCGCTATAAGACCAACTGCCATAGCTAATTTTTTCAACTTCATCTCTCCTCTCCCTAATTGATGAACTTATTCCGCTCAAACAAGTGGTACTTGTTTCCTTAAAAAGGATATAATTCCAAACAGACTAATTTTAACATGTCATTTTAATAGAATCATCGTAAGAAAGTCCCAAATCTACGATCCTGCTTGATTCTACCTTAACAATGCGGCAAGTCCCCAACCATGGGTATCCCCGGCGCGAACACATTCGATTGTTTTGAGCGGCAAGGGAGAGAGTTGATTACTTTTTCACAGCATGGACATAATGGATCGTTTCGAAGGCAGTCAAATCATCCGTTCGGTGTTGAAAGAATCGCTCATTAATCTCGTTGGGGGATAAATGTTCATAAATAAGTAAACCTGACTTTTCTAGCATTTTCTCCATTTCCCAATAAGTGAAACAAGATTTGATGGGTTCTCCACCTTTTGATGCCATTTTTAGCATATTTTCAACTCGGTTAGACTTCCCTTTCTCTATAAAGAGGTTTTCGTCTGCATAATCAAAAACGATAGAACTTCCCGAGGGCATATCGGCAAATAAATCTTGTATTAACCTTGCATTCTCTTCTTTTGTTAAATAATAAGAAACGCCTAGTAGGTTAAAGAACGTTTTTTTGTTTTCAAACCCTTCATTTGATAGATTCTGATAAGAAAACGTCTCGGTAAAGTCCATGGGAACAAAATGAAGATGGCTTGGAATATCAAGATTTGCCTGAGCCAATCTACTCTTTTTAAACTCCTGGGTGGCTGGTTGATCCACCTCAAATATTTCTAAGCTACCTTTCCATTCTGGATGTCTAAAAGCAAACGTATCCAGCCCAGCTCCTAGGATGACATATTGCTTTAATCCTAACGACATTTCGTTCAATAATACTTTTTCGCAATAGGCAGCACGGGCTAAGGGAGTGGGAGAAAGCTGCACTTGAATAATCCATTTTAACTTTTCGTCTGGATCATCTCGAAACTTTTCCGTCCTATCTTGGTTGAAAAACGAAAATCCTTGAATCATATACTGACTGATGTTCGAAAATTCTTCTTGGAGTAGCAAATCTTGTGCAATAAAATCGTCGAAAATTTTTGGCGTGTCATATTTACTGTGGTATGCTCGAGCAAAAGCTGATATCAAGGACGTTAAACTGGACTCATTTGGCTTCATGCCATTTCCTCCCCATAAAAAAATAAGATTCCCCTGAACAGGAGAATCCTATTATACAAACATATTTTATAAATGTAAATTATAGAATAAATACTAATTTTTGTCAATGTATTTTTGTATAATAATGAGCCTATCGTAAAGGATTTTGTTGATGAAGGCTCTAAGACAGATATTCACGCGATGAAAGGATATGATGGTTATGCCCCCAAAAGTACTTGTCACAGGTGCAACGGGTAACATTGGCTATGATGTGGTGAAAGACCTTTTGAAAAAACGCGTCGCGGTCAAAGCAGCGGTCCGCGATGTGCAGAGAGATTCCAGTAGGTTTAAAGGTCTAGAGGTGGAGGTTGTTCCCTTTGACTTCTTGAAGCCTGATACATTTGAGCCTGCGCTGGAAGATGTTGATCGCCTGTTTTTAATGAGACCGCCCAAGCTAGCTAAGCCCCAAACGGAGATGAAGCCGTTCTTTAGGGTATTGAAAAAAGATGTCATTTCCCAGATTGTATTCGTGTCCTTGATGGGCGTTGAAAAAAATCCAGTCGTTCCCCACCGTAAAATCGAAAATATGATTAAGGCATCCAAAATACCATTCACATTTTTGCGGCCTGGTTTCTTTATGCAAAATTTAAATACCACGCATCGAGAGGATATCGCCATACGAAACGAACTCTTTATACCAGTGGGCCGTGCGAAAACCAGCTTCATTGATACAAGGGATATCGCAGCTGTTGCGGCAGTCTGCCTTTCATCTGAAGGGCATCTTGGAAAAAGTTATACCTTAACAGGGGCAAAAGCCTTTAATTACTACGAGATTGCTGACATCCTCTCCAACATCTTAGGAAGGAAAATAGAATACAAGAATCCATCCTTGCTGCAGTTTAGGCGCACGATCATCCGCCGCGGGATTCCCGAGGAGTTTGCCAATGTGATGACAATGCTTTACTTCATCACAAGACTCGGAACCGCAGAAAAAGTAACGACAGATGTAAAAAACATTCTAGGGCGAGATCCGATTTCATTTGAGCAATATGCGATGGATTTTCAATCCTTTTGGAATGAATGAGAAGTAGTTGTCGTTCTCCTTTCCGGACAAGCCTCGAATCGTGATAACTACGGTCCCTACATGAATCGACCATTCATTGAAATCGACTATTTTCTCCACCATACATATTAGGAAGATCATGGGAAAAAATAAAGGGCGTACGAAGCACTAAAGGAGGGAAAGTCAAATGCAGCCTTTAACCACGAAGGAAACAGAGTATATTGTTGATTCTTTGTCTAATGAGGATCTTGCAATAAAGCAGTGTATCGCTCTTGCTACACATACTCAAAACCCTGCAATCCAAAGGATATGCTTAGATTTAGCGGGCCGTCACCAACAGCATTATCAAATGCTATTGGACAGTTTGCAGCAGCATATCCCATTGGCGCCACAGTATCCCCAACAATAATAGGAGGTGAGTTCCATGTATCAGCAAGAATCCTTTACCTATAACAAGCCTGTCCTACCAGAAAAGGATTTAGCGTATTCCATTTTGGCAGACCTTAAAAGGATTGTTAGAGAGTACACAACAGCCGCAACGGAGTCAAATTGCCCTATGGTCCGACAGATGTTTAACAACCTCGTTCAGGACACTTTAATGATGCAAGGGCAATTGTACACCGTCATGAAGCAACAGAATATGTACGGTACGTCAACTCAGGCTTTAAGGCAGGAAATAGATAAGCAATACAGAAACTATCAAAATACACAGCAGCAAACACAACAGCTGCTTCAGCAGCACCTAGGAAGACTTCCCATGCAGACGAGCACGCCTTCTCCTACGATGCAATATCAAGGAAATCCATTCCAAATGTAAAGTACGTGAAAATGCGTAAAGCCCTACCCAGCTATCGACTTCTGGTGTAGGGTTTTTCTAGAACGTCAAATTGATAGATCTATTGCTTTTCATCATGGCTTGCTTTTCTTTTTACCGATGTTGTTATCACTTACTCTTCAACATCCCAGCAAGTTCACTTAGAGAATGATACTGTTTAAGTTGATAGTTTCGCCCTACTTTCTCCATGTAGCCTTTATCGCAAAATTGGGTAAGCACATGCAATAGATGACGATAGGATACACCTAAATAATCACAAACGGTTACATGCTTCTCTTTGTAAACCCCTTTATCAGCCGTTCGCAGGATAAAGTCCGCCAGCCGGTTTTCAAGAGGAAAGGCTAGGCTTTGTGAATATTTTGCAGACATCTTGGTGGCCTTTACACTTAGAAATTTGGCCAGTTCCCGTAAGAATTTGGAGTCTTCAAGCAATTGCCCTCGAAACTTTGGAATAGAAAGGGCAAAACAAACGGTGTTCGTTGAAGCTTGAATCCCTTTGGTATAGTACACGTCATGTATTAATTCCATTTCTCCGATGTAGTCATTGGCACTGATAAAATTAATTAAGGAAACTTTCCCATTTTGATGGGTTACATACGTTTTGGCTGCGCCACTAATCACATAAAAGAGAAAATCCGGTCTCTTGCCTTCTTGAATAATCCATTCATCCCGTTGATATTCGTGCACTTCTATAGACTCTTCCACGTTAAAAGAAAATAAATGCGCGATAGAGTTTTCCTCCAAGTATTGCCGCTTTTTCTCACCTTTGTAAATTTCCATTATCCACCTCAAAATAGGAGATATCTCATATTATTCTGCCGCATGTCCATGATATTATCAAGCAAAGGTGGGATAACGAATGAATACACATCGCTGGATGAGTCTACAATTTTTTAGTTTTTTTATGACTTGGGGCATTTTTTTACCTTATTGGACAGGTTGGATGATCTACACAAAAGGAATTACCGTTTCAGAAGCTAGTTTGATTATGAGCTTAGGTTTGGTTGCTAGAGGGATTTCAACTTTGTTTGCCTTTCCTTATTTATCAGGGAAATTTAGCAGTAAAACCATATTAAATGTAGCAGGGTTAGGGACGTTCTTGGCTTTATTGTGTTATATACCCTCAAGCTCCTTTACAAGCTTACTGATCATTACATTAGTCCTTCATTTATTTTACCCAACGTTGATGCCTGCTTTAGATAGCGCTGCTGGCGTCCTTGTTCAAAGAAAACAATTAGAACATTACGGCCGAAGCCGACAGTGGGGTTCCATCGGGTTTGTAGTGGCTGGCATGATGTTAACGGTCTTTACAGGAAAGCTTGGAGATGAAGTCGTTTTATGGGTACTCTTACTTAGTATTTTCATTTTCGTGGGTCTGGGCTTTACTCGTGCACCCGCTATTTTATCCGAAAAGCCGCAGCAAGCTGACCCATTGCAAAAAGAGAGCCTACTCAAATTATTTACGATTAAACATTTCCCTTTAGTCCTGCTTATCGTGATTTTATTACAAGCGGCACATGCCTCTTATTACAATTATGGCTATCTGTTTTTACAAGACATTCAGGCGCCGAAATATTTGATTGGTGTGATTATTAACATTGCCGTGATCGCGGAAATCCTTTTTTTCTCCATCGCCGATACGAAATTCCAACACTTTTCCGTAGGCTCCTTGCTGGCACTCGCAGCTCTTGGCTCCTCCTTACGTTGGATCTTAATCTTTGCCTTTCCGAATGTGATCGTTTTCTGTATCGCGCAAACCTTGCATGCCTTCTCGTTTGCTATGGGGCATTATGCCTTTATGAAATACCTGGTCGATCACGTTCCCCCTACGCAAGTTGCGAAAGCACAAGGCGTCTATTCCGCGCTTGCCCTTAGCTGGAGCACGGCCGCGTTCACGATTTTTGGCGGTTATTTATACGAAATCGAGCCTCGTTATGCCTTTATTGGAATGATTGCCTGTTCCATACCTTCGATGTTGCTCGCACTGGTCTATCGGAAACAGCAAAATAGATTGACCCAAGTAAAAGAAAAAGCTGTTATCCTTTAATACGAAGGATAACAGCTTTTTAATTCTCTCATTTTAAAATACTCATCTTGCATACCCCTCACGTTCTTCGGCAATCATTATGCACCAATCAACGACAATAACCTGTCAGCTAGTATCTATTCAGTGAATGAGTGATTTATCTTCATAACGTACTCAGCCGTAGTTCATAAAAATACTGCACAATGGGATGCTTTAGTTTCATCTTTTCGGTCATATTCAAAATTCGCTTTTTTCCAACTCGTCTATCCACCAAAGCAAGAATATTCAATAAGATATCATTACTCTCTAAGCTTTCCTCTATAGAAATGGATAAAAATTGATTAGCTACAACGATGAAATTTGATTTACTCAATGATGTCTGTGCTGACAAAAGCTCCTTTGCATGTTCTGATATTTTTCTACTTCTTGCCATTACTTTCAGACGATCCTCCGGAACTTTGCCGTTAGTATCTTTCCTGACCGCTTCAATTTCTTCATTGCTAATAGGAATCTCGATATCTGGATCATTCTTAATTTCCTGCTCCGTCTGATACCATCTGTTTAAGGTAGTTCTATCACTCATATTAAGTACGTTCTTTTTATCTACCGAAATATAACAAATACCTGCTTTATCAGGTAAATAACGGTAGCCGGTTGCACGGTATTCAACCCTTCCATATAACGCAGGACAAAGAAAGCTCTCCAGTTGTTGCTTTAACTTGCTCCAGGCCATGTAATCCTCCTATGTTCCCTATCGTTCTATTCTCTATAATACAATAACCAACCCATCGGATGATACCAAATACAAGTAACCTTGTGTTTCTCACATTTGACAATACCCTAGCTGTTCTTCCGATAAAAGTGCGAAACTGTGGGTCAAAGCGATATTTTTTATGGGCTTGGCCAATATGAAGGGATGCCCGTTCTTAGTTCAATCCCATCTCGAATGAATCATTTTATGGATGCAGTGTATCTCCATCTCCTGATTTCCCTGCTTTCCTGATAGATAAACCATATCCGCTTTCATATTGTCAATCTTCAATTCCAACCGTTCTAAAATGGGAAGGATATCGTCATGCGAATGATAATTCATTCGACCAGCTAGGGTCCGAATGTCTTCGAAAGAGCGCTCTAAACGTTTTTGGCCTTCCTTTATGGCTTGGAGATCTTTTTTGAAAGGTTTTAATTCTTCCTGGAGAACGGCACGCAACCCTTCTGCAATATCTTCCATAAGTTAATCACCTCTTGTAGGAGTAGAAATAAAGACAAACAACACACCAAAAATTTTGAATAGTATGGATAGGTATGGAACGAGACTGGTCTAGGGGTAGATAAGAGGTAGTCTTAGGGGGATAAAAAATAGGGGATTAGCTTTTCAAATTGAAGATTTCCTTTTCATGTTCTACGATCTTGTGATCATAAAAGCGCATCCCTTGTTTGATTTCCTTGATCGCATGCGTATTTCCTTGTACTTCTACTTTCAATTCCCGTATCGCTTGCCTATTTTCTTGTACTTCTCCTTTCAATTCCCGTATCGCTTGCCTATTTTCTTGTACTTCTCCTTTCAATTCTCGTATTACTTGCCTATTTTCTTGAATTTCTTCCTTCAGGCTGATTTGTCCTTGTTCAAGTGCTTTTTGTCCTTTCTCCAATGTAACAAGCTTCTCAAAAATCAGCTGCAACATCTCATTTTGATTCATTCATGTTCACCTCCTTGAGATCTATTTTACCACAGCTCGTCCTTACGAGGAAAGAAAAAGCATCGATCTGACTCCGATGCCAAAAGTAAACTTCTTTATTATCTTCAGAGATGCTGTGTATATTCTTCGTCCAGATACTCCTGGGAGAAATTTTGCACCAGATGCAGCAAGCACTCATAATCGAATGTCTTATTAAAACGGTTGATCTAACAAACTTTGAATCCAAAAACCTTTGCTGCAGTTCGGATTCACAAAGTAATGTGAGGGTACTTTGCTGTTACACCCTAAATCCCTTATAGCGGCCATAGGCCTTGCCATAACGGATAATTTTACGAAACATCCGCTGATCCTCCAGTTTCATGAACGGATGAGGCTCCGGAAAGGTATTCACTTCGAGGATCCATGGCTTGAACTGGGGATCGAAGGCGACATCGAGGCCGATTTCTCGAATAGCTGGGTACAGTTTTTGCAAATGATTGGCCGTGGTTAAGCCCAAATGGTTTAAGCGAGCCTTCAAGCGTTTGGTTTGGGGTTTGGGGAACAAGATATCCACGGAAACACTTTCCGCCCCTTGGCTGCCATTCGTGACAATTCTTCCCTGTTGAGCCAGCCGACCGACCATGCCTGTGGTTTCCCATTGTTGGCGGGGGCCTATTTGCACCATAACGCGAAGATCATAAGCGCGCCCATTGAACTGGGTAAGCTGAATCCCCTTTTGAATCAAATAGTCCTTAATTCCTGCAAAGGCTAAAACATACTTCTCCATGGATTCATAGGAAGAGAACGAGCGGACCTTAATGCCCGTCTGACAGCGATAGACCGTGCTTCCGCTTCCCCCTGATTTCGCGATTTGCATCACACCGATCCCCTTCGATCCCCGATCCGGCTTAATATAAATCATGGCATATTGACCCAGCATGGCGCGAAGGTTCGCTGTAGTGAGTTTCTTGGTTGCAGGAACCCATCGCGCCACTTGGCTATTTTTCATTAAGGCCTGCGTTTTTGTCCATTTGCTGGGAAGACGAAATGTATAGTGCTTCTCTTTCATCACTTCCACCCCCATTTACTATATGAGGGCGCCGATTAGGGTGACATCGCGGGTTTCATGGTCTTGGCATTCTTCTCCCTGTGCTCATATACATACATATCACGACCAGGAAGAAGGGGAAAAAGATGAGCGCGGCAGAGCGCAACTGGAAACAAAAAGCAAATGAGGTCACGTCCGTATTCCCATGGTATAAGGACCTGTTTTCCTGTACACCGAAGAACTTGGAAGATTTCCCGCTGATGACAGCGGAGCTTTTGGAACAGCATTATTATACACAGCCCTTAACAAGCCCAGATTCTACCCCGCTTCATGTCTATCAGACCTCAGGCACCAGCTCCAAAGTCCGCAAGCAAATTTATTATTCCGAAGCCGATGATCAAGTCTATATCAACCTGAAAACCGACGTATTCCATCAATTCATAAAAGACGCGGGTGTCCGAACGGCGATGGCGGATATGGGAACAGGCCATGCGGCAAGCACGGCCCTGAAGATTTTTGATCAATTGCACTTGCACAGTCAAGAGATCTCCTTCCAACTGCCCATTGCAGAACACGTCAAGCAGCTGAAAGACTTTCAACCCGATCTCTTCTATACGATGCCGTCGATTTTAGATCACCTGGTATATGCAGCGGAAAACCCAGCCGAATTCGGTATTAAGAAAATCATTCTCGTGGGAGAAATCGCGACCAAGCCATGGATCAAGCGAATGGCTCAGCTATTTTGCATTCAGCCCACAGATATTATGGATACTTATGGATCCATCGAGATCGGAACCATTGCCTACTACTCCCATGAGCACGACCGATACCTTCTTGTCGATGGGATGCTGGCTGAAGGCATTGGAGTGGAAGCCATAAATCTGGATATCGATCCGCTGAGAGAAGATGAGCAGATTCTGGTTCTCACCTCCTTTGCCCGAAAGATGTTTCCCGCGATCCGTTTTGTCACCTACGATGTGGTCCGCGACTTGAAGCCGATCCAGATCCAGGGCGAATGGAGGCAAAGCTTCAAGAAGCTGGTGAAAAGAGTCGGTACCGAACTCAAGCACGGGGAAAAAATCAGCCTGTATGATATTGAAGAAATCGTTTATCGTTATCTTCCCAAGGCAGGCATTCGCGTGAAAGTCAGCGGCAACGCGCTCAGAGTCTTGATTCAAAGTCCATTTCTCGAGGAGGCCGTCAAGCATCAGATTCAGCATGAATCGAACATAAAATACCTGAGATCGGAGAAATGATTGAACATAAGATCCTCGATCGGATCCAGGTGATCGCGGTTCCTGACGGCGAGCAGCTAGATAGGGGAACCGTAAAAAACAAGAAGATCTATGAATAATTTCTACTATGGCTTCGAATTCAAAAAAAGGAAAAAAGGCAGATCTCCGTGGATCTGCCTTAGTGGACTGCTTCCTGCATGGTGGGGTGTTGGATCGTTTATCTAATTTCTACAAAAGTAATATTAGCCTAACTCTTTTTACAATAAGATCAACGTTGAGTTCTCTTGTACCTACAATGGTCTCGAGTTCCCACTTGTGCAGTTTCCTATAAATGATCTACCGATTTCACATAAACCTTGAAAATTGGGTTATCGTAAAGCACTTCGCGTCTCAACTAAGAGACTGTCACCAGGTAAAACGCGAGCACTTTACTGATGACGTGCATGTTACTAAATCATTGTAGCCAAACACCACATCATCCCTTCTAGTTAAAACAAAAAGATGGTAACACCCCCATTTATAATGGAAGTATTACCACCTACGTTTTAGGTAATTGCTCTTTAACAATGTCTAATTCATCTTGCATACACTTTATATCTGCTTCATTTTGGACGGAGCGAGAAGATAGCATTTCAATGACTCGTTGCTGCCTATTCTGAATGGTAGCTAACTGCTTGGCTTCGCTTCTTGCTTCTGTTCGACTTTCCACTAATATCTGCTTCATTTCTTTTTGGTCAGCTTTAATTTCTTTAAGTTCTTCTAGAATTTGCAACAGAATTTTTTCATTCACTCCGGTCACTCCCTTCATTCTTTTTATTATACCAGACGTAATTGAATGTTGCCTCTAATTCCTGATATTCCTACAAGACTTTTTCTTTTTCAATACTTGCGAGGTACTATAAAGCGCTTCGCGCTTTACCTTATGAATGGGGTCAGTGCCTTACCTGAGGGGGTATATCCGAAGTGAGTAAAGGATATATTTAATATAAAAATAAAGCCATCTCAAAAACTTACATGAGATGGCTTATTGACGTTTAAGCCTCAAACAAAACCATCCATTCATCAATATGAATCGATGATATCTTGCCGTCCTTCATCGTTAGCCCGCAATATTCCTGCATTCTCTGATCCGCCTGAAGAATATGCTGCTCCACTCTTGTCACTTGTTCTTCCGATTTTGTAGTCCGTCTTACCCATGTCGGGAAGTCAAAGTTTTTTTTGCGCAAGCGAGAATTAACGATTTCCAGCCCTGCTTCGTTTGCCCAGGCCGTCCACTCTTCGGTTCGGTGGCACCGTCCATGGCTTTCGTCTCTGATATATTCCAGCGTATTTATAAACTGGTCTAGTTGATCGTCGGCCGGTACGACATTGTCGATAAACAGAAACTTCCCTCCTGGCTTCAGCACCCTAGCTGCTTCGCGTACGAACTCCTTAGGATTCGGAAAGTGATGAGCGGCAATGCGGCAGGTTACGACGTCAAATGTTTTATCTAGGAAGGGAAGATTCTCTGCATCTGCGACGATGTACCAGACATTGGGACAAGTCGGCGCGAGATGCTTTTGAGCAGTCGCCAACATATCGCGAGTGAGATCCGTGGCAAACACATGGGCCACATGTGGAGCTAAGTGCTTCGTCACATGCCCCCCGCCTGTCGCAATGTCGAGAACCGTCCAATCCGGCTTCGGCTGGAGCCACTCTAGCATCAGGGTTAAGTCATCCCCTTTCGCATGCGTTTCGCTCGTTACGTACTTTTCAGCATTTCTCGAAAACTGGTCTTTCACGGCATCCTTGATTTTCTTAGGATCTTGCTCTTGCATGTCCGTCCCTCCTCATCTATGCTTCCTCATTAATAATAACCTTCTTCCCTCTCATCTTCAGAATCAGCGGAACCAACATCCACAATGCCGCTACAATCAAGAAGACTAAGGAAATGGGCTTCTGCAAGAAAACCATCAAGTCCCCATTCGAACCCGTTAACGCTCTGCGAAGGTTGTTTTCAATCATTGGCCCTAGAACCAGACCAAGGACCAGCGGGGCTACAGGGAAGTCATTCTTCGTTAAGAAGTAGCCAACGACTCCACAACCGATCAGGAGCATTAAGTCAAAAGTAGTATACTGCACCGCATAGACCCCGAAAAACGAGATGGCAATGATGATAGGAAGTAAATATTTGGCTGGGGTTTCAATCACTTTCGCAAACACTTTGACTAAGGGCATATTCAAAATGAGAAGCATGACGTTCCCAATAAACATACTGGCGATTAATCCCCATGCGACTTGAGGGTGATCCGAAAACAATAAAGGACCTGGCTGAATGTTGTACATGATCAAAGCACCCATGAGGATGGCCGTGGTTCCGGAACCAGGAATCCCTAAGGTAAGTAAAGGAATCATGGCTCCTCCGGAAGCCGCATTATTAGCGGATTCGGGTGCAGCGACTCCAGCTATCGCTCCTTGACCAAACTTGCTTGGATTTTTGCTCAGCTTTTTCTCCATGATATAGGAGAAGAACGAAGCCAGTGTCGCTCCTGCGCCTGGAAGCAACCCGATAAAGAATCCAAGGAACGAACCACGTGCGATAGGTACGGCACTCTCCTTCATGTCTTGCTTGGTCGGAAGAATGCGTCCAACTTTCGCAATCACCGCTCCTTCCCCATCTTTTTCAAGAATGGTCTTAAATACTTCTCCTAACGCGAATAATCCTACAGCAACGGTCAAAAACTCTAGACCAGAATACAACACAGGGGTATCATATGTGAAACGGGCGACGCCGGATACATTATCGAGACCAATGGTAGCCAGAAGAAGGCCTGAGATCGTCATCATAAGGGCCTTGGTCATGGATTTTCCCGCGAGTCCGCTCACCGCACACAATCCAAGAATCATCAGGGAAAAATACTCTGCTGGACCAAAGGATAAGGCTAAATCGGATAAGGGCTCAGCTAAGATCACAAGCCCGACAATCGAGACGATCCCAGCGAAAAAGGAGCCGATCGCCGCAATCGATAGGGCTTGGCCCGCACGGCCTTGTTTGGCCATTTGATACCCGTCAAGTGCGGTCACGACAGAAGAGGATTCTCCGGGCGTGTTCAATAATATGGAAGTCGTTGATCCGCCATACATCGCTCCATAGTAGACCCCTGCGAGTAAAATAATAGAGCTCGTTGCTGCTGAACTGGGATCCAATCCCGAAGTTAAAGTCGAGGTCACGGGAATGAGCAAGGCCACCCCACTCATGGGCCCGATACCCGGCAGGACCCCTACTGCTGTACCAATGAGCACGCCAAAAAACGCAAATGCGAGGTTATGCCACTGAAGAGCGACAGCAAAACCGTTAGCTAGAAACTGTAATGTTTCCATCTCTACCTCCTAATTGAACCATACTGGAAATCCTGGTAAGGAACCTTCCAAGACTTCTACAAACAAATAATAGATACCATAGGAAAAGCCGCCAGAAATCAAAATCGTCTTGAGCCATCCGCCTTTTTCCATCGTTTGAAAACCGATCAGCAAAAACAAAAAGGTAGTAATCACATAACCTATCGGTTCTAGTAACAACCCATACAAGATGGCGGAGACAAGGATAATGCCAAATCTTTTATAGTCTAAGGACTGACCTTTTATTTTCAATGAGGAATAAAACCGAGTTTCATAGAATAATCGCATACTTAGTAGAATCAAAATAAGGCCTAGGCCCATAGGAAACATATCTGGACCCACGCTGCTTCCGTAAGCACTCGCCGAAATTTTCCTGCTTTCCACAATAAACGCTATACCGATTAAAAGAAACACCATGCTGGCTGACCTATCAAACACCGCATTCATCTTGGCTCACCTCCATTTTCATTTCCATAGAAAGAGAAGAAGAGAGACCCCCTCTTCTTCTGTCTAAGTGCGGATTTTACTTCGCCATGTCAAGGGAAACAAGAATCTCTTGGATCAAGGCTTCCTGGTCTTCTAGGAATTTCTTGAACTCATCCCCACTCTTAAATCCATTCTCCCAGCCGTTGGCTTCCAAGGCTTTCTTCCACTCTTCCGTCTCAGACATCGTCTGCAGAGTATCTTCCCAGAACTTCACCACGTCTACTGGCATGTCCTTTGGTCCAAACAATCCGCGCCAGATGGTAAATTCGGCATCGATATTTTGCTCTTTATACGTCGGGATGTCTTTGAATTCACCTGCTAATCTCTCCGGTGAGGAGATTCCAAGAACTCTTACTTTTCCTGCCTTTAAAAATTCACCCGTGCCTGAGATGTCTGTTGCAATAGCGTCCGCATTTCCGCCTAATAGGGCTGTCATCGCTTCACCGCCGCCATCATAGGAGACAAATTTGATTTTCTTTGGATCAATCCCCGCCTTTACAGCTGGCAGCATCGCGACAAGATGATCTTGTGAACCGGGGGCAGATCCACCCGCGAGGGTTACCGACGTTGGATTCGCTTTCATGTCTTCAAAAAGAGCGTTTAGGTCCTGATATTTAGAATCCGCCTTCACCACAATGGCCCCGTAGTCTTTGGTTAACTGAGCAAGCGGTGTCAAATCACGATAAGAATAAGGACTATTTCCTTCCTTCTTCAAGTTGTTAATGATGAGAGGCGCGGACGGTAAATACAATCGGTAAGGATCCTTGGAGTCCTTATTGACGAAATCCGCTAAGCCAACAGCTTGCCCTCCACCCGGTTTATTTTCTACCGTTAGGGTTTTCGTAACAAGATTGGTTTCTCCTAAGACTTTGGTTAGCGCTCTCGCTGTGGTATCCAAACCACCGCCTGCACCAGAAGGTGCGGTGATCACGATCGGCTTTTGTGGATAATCGGATTTCGCTTCCGCTTTGTTTCCGCTTTCATTAGCGGCAGTTGGTTGACTAGCCGTTTGCGTACCGCCGCATGCACTTAAACTAATGGCAAGGGCGCTTGTTACTAGGATGGCTGCCCATTTTTTCAACTTCAGGCTGTTGATCATATGATGAATCCCCCTCTTTTTGTTTTAAGAACTTGTCATCATATTAAACAAACCTCACTGGGAAGTGAATATTTAGAAAGTTTAAGTCTTTTTCTTCATTATTATTAATTTTTTATAATAAAAATTATTTTCCCATAAATTGTTTTGTTGAATTCTTCTTTTATGTTTTACAATATGAAGATGACTCTCAAGGCGGTGAAGTATGACCATCTTTAGCATGAAAATGAATTTGCTGAGTAAAATGATCTTCCTGATTTCTTTCGTTGTTTTACTGTGCATGTCCATAGCGGTGATGATCTTCAGTAATATGGTCGAGGATATCATCGACGAAAAGCTGGGGAAGCAAGCGTTGATGGTGGCCAAGCTGGCTGCTCATGAACCAAGGATCATCGAGGCCTTTTCCCATGATGACCCTTCTAGGACCATTCAGCCCATTGCGGAGGAGATTCGGGAAATGACAGGGGCAGGTTATGTCGTGATCGGCAATCGCAATAATATTCGTTACTCTCATCATCTTGTGGAACAGATCGGTCGCGAAATGGGTACAAGCAACGAAGAAGTATTTGAACAACACCGATCGATTGTGTTCGAGGGTACAGGGTTGTCCGGCCCAGCGATCAAGGCAAAAACGCCAATCTATGATACTCAAGGTCAGCTTATTGGTGTATCCTCAGTCGGATTCCTGCACGAGCAAATCGAGTCCCAGGTCATGGAATATATTTATAAGTTGATGTACTTAGCAGCCCTCCCACTTCTTCTAGGCGGGGTAGGTGCTTACTTCGTAGCTAAAAGTGTGAAGAGAATGATTTTTGGATTGGAGCCTGAAGAGATTTCTTATATCTTTAAAGAAAAAGAAGCCGTTCTGGAGTCCATCCACGATGCGATCCTGGCGGTGGATACTCAAGGCCGTATCGTGTCCATGAATAAAAAAGCGCGAGAACACCTTGAGCTTAACCAAGTCGAAGTTACACATATAGAACATCTGCCCTTCCCTTATCTAAGAACGGCCTTGCTTGAATCGTTAGGCCACAAACAAGACCAAAAGAATTTGAAAGTGCTGGTACAAGACCAACTCTTCATCATGGATTCCTCCCCTATCTTTTACAAGTCACGCTTAACCGGTACCGTGTTTTCCTTCCGACCCGTTTCCGAGATCGAGCAACTAACGGAGGAATTTGCCCAAATTAAATCCTTCTCGGACAATATGAGAGCCCAAAACCACGAGTATTTGAACAAACTGAATCTCATCTATGGCCTGTTAAAAATCAACCAAACCGATAAGGCCATTCAATTAATATCAGAAGAAGTGATTGAACGGCAGGATCTATTGGCTTTTCTCATGGAATCGGTAAAAGATCCGCTGATTGCTGCCTGTTTAATAGGCAAAGCGAATCGTTCTAAAGAGCTCAAGGTCCAATTCGAAATTGACCAAGAAAGTGAGTTACTAAATATTCCAGCACACTTTGACTCCTCTACCTTTGTTACCATTCTAGGAAATATCATTGATAACGCGCTAGAGGCGGCCTCGGGGAAACAGGGCTCAGATGCTAGAGTCAAAGTTTCCTTTACGGATATCGGCAAAGATATCATTTTCGACATTGATGATAATGGACGCGGAGTGTCTCCTGACGAGGAACAAAAAATTTTCCAATACGGCTACTCTACCAAAACGCATGGGCACAACCATGGACTTGGTCTGAGCCTTGTCCAGAATGCCGTTCGCCTACTGAATGGCCAACTGCATATTGGAGACAGCAACTTGGGCGGCGCCCGTTTTACCGTGATCATACCGAAAAAAGTCGCATAAAAAAGGAGAATACCCCCATGGCCATCCAACCGATTGAGGTTATGATAGTAGAAGATGATCCCAGAACAGCCGAGATCTATAAGCAATTCACACAAAAACTAGAGGGATATACCGTAAGCGACATTGCTAATACAGGGGAACAAGCGCTTGAGCTCTTAAAAATCTACTCCCCTGACCTCATCTTGCTAGACATTTATCTGCCGGATATGAATGGAATTGACTTGCTGTGGCAAGTGAGAAGCCACTACCGAGGGGTTGACGTGATCCTAATTACGGCCTCCAATGAGGCCGATACCGTTCGGGAAGCCATTCGCGGCGGCGTTTTTGATTATATGATCAAACCCGTCATGATCGACCGCTTTCTCGCGACCTTAAAGAAATACCAAGGTGTGAAACAACAGCTGAGTAACAGCAAAGTCTTTCGACAGCACGAAGTGGATTCGTTCTTTAAAACCACCCCCATGAGCCCGATCCTTGAAGGGGGCAGCAAGGAAACTCCTCTGCCCAAAGGCATAGATAAGCTTACCCTATCCCGAATAAAGAAACAGCTGAACGAGGTAAATGAAAGCGTAAACGTAGACGAATTAGCCAAGTCTTTAGGCATCACCCCCTCAACCTCGAGACGCTACCTAGAGTACCTTCTTTCCATTGATGAAGTAGAGGTAGAGTTAAAGTATGGGGCAGTGGGGAGGCCCGAGCGGAGATATAAGTTGGTTAATTGATAAC
The DNA here is from genome assembly GCF_004123195.1 of Ammoniphilus sp. CFH 90114. NCBI lineage: Bacteria > Bacillati > Bacillota > Bacilli > Caryophanales > Paenibacillaceae > Ammoniphilus > Ammoniphilus sp. CFH 90114. The sequence goes on along the minus strand of NZ_SDLI01000005.1, from coordinate 32,429 downwards.
TTTGCAAGATGTTATTGTAAAGCGCTTTGCGCTTTACTCAACTGAGGGACTGACCCTCATCACGAGGTAAAGTGCAAAGCACTTTACCGTTAGCGAATATTTATTATCTCATTCTGTTTGACAGTAGATCGGAAACAGTCACTTTCTAGACCAATCTACTACTTTCTCTACTTACACGGCTATTTATCTTGCCTTTATTTAACTGCACTTACTACCTACTGGAAGCTTGTATGATTCTGGGAAAGGTGATTCCGAGACAAATTAGTCCCAGCCAAAATGTTTGTTCTAGTTTTTTTCATTTAAGGGTGTTTGCACGGCTCTTTTTTTATGAAAATCTTAAAAAGCTAGACTAGGAATGAAACAGACCTCGATCCTCTCGTGTTCTTATCGCTCATTTTTCTAGTTTGGATCCTTTTCTTCTTTAGTAATCTNGAAAGGTGATTCCGAGACAAATTAGTCCCAGCCAAAATGTTTGTTCTAGTTTTTTTCATTTAAGGGTGTTTGCACGGCTCTTTTTTTATGAAAATCTTAAAAAGCTAGACTAGGAATGAAACAGACCTCGATCCTCTCGTGTTCTTATCGCTCATTTTTCTAGTTTGGATCCTTTTCTTCTTTAGTAATCTGTTTTCAATGAGTCTGAAGAGGATTCCTAGTGAAGGAGGCTCCAGTCCTAGACGGAATCTCACGAATTTTGGAGAATACTCACGAATCTGCTTCTTTTTCTCACGAAGAGGATGTGATTTCTCACTTTACTGTAACCATTCCAATTAATTAACCCGTTTTTCTCACAAATTCAACCATTTTACTCTCGAACCTGGAGCTATTTCAAATAAGTAAGATGTATAAGATCATTTAGCCAAAGAAAAATTTATCCCCCAATTGAAACTCACGAAATCCCCTCCTTAACTCACGAACGATAGTTACGAGATCACAAACCAGTAATAATTATAAATAAAGGAGATTAGTCACGGAACGATGCTTGAGACATTCGACTCCCTAATAGCTATCAGCAAGCACTTTCGCACTTTACCTTATGAATGGGGTCAGTCCCTTACCCAAGGGGGTATCCCCGAAACGAACACTGACTGAGGGGGGATGCCAGAAGTGAGCACTCCGTCCGCATCTTCGTCCTTCCCTCTACCGTATGCGGACATGAGGGACGTTATTTGAGTAAAAATCGCAGGTTTGGTAGATCGAGCGGACAAGGCGTACGTTATTTACGGAAAATACAGGGTGCATTCTTCTATTTTTGAGTAATAAGAGATCCTGTGTCCGATAAATCCTTCCGGTTAGACTTTTTCTAGGGAATAGCGAAACCTATGTCCGCTTCATCGCTTCGGGAGCTTCCGTTCTTCCTAGAAGAAATTCCCCATACGAGCAAATATTAAACCGAATCCAAGGGTTGGACTTTCACCCAATTATTCGGTAAACTCGAAACACTTCCTCTTGAGCTCTCTTGAGCTCATGTCTGACAGCATGTCCATGCAACCACTTTGGACCACTGCCCTAGTTCTTGAGCAGACCAGAATAGTTCATCAGGCTGCAAACCTCCAGGTCCAATGGCCGGAACGCTTGTGACAAAGCTTTAATCTAATACATCCATATCATTAGTGACATAAACCACATCGACTTTATCTTTCAGGTAGCTTTTTGCCCACTCGATGATGTTCTTCCGTTGCGGACAAAAGGATCATTCTTTTGTCCTCAGCCTATTTACGGCAAAACTTTGAGTTTGCAAAACTACACAGACAATCGTAACCAAGTCCCACGCATGTTCCTCTAGTAAGGTTCGCTGGGGTAACCCGTGGAAAGGCGATTAATGGTTGGCCGAAGGAGACATAGTTGGTGGAGACCCTAACAAGTAAGAGTCTCCGCCCCTCCTTATTGTTGGTTATCGTAAAGTACAAAGCAGTTTACCGTTAGCGGATATTACGTGGGTCAGCCTCCTACCTAAGGGGGTATCCCCGAAGTGAACACCAAAATTGAATAAAATGGATAGGTATGAAATGAAACCTGGGCTTGCTTGGAGCCACTCATGAAGAGTCACAGAGGATAGAAAATAAAAGGGGATTAGCTTTTCAATTTGTAGATTTCCTTTTCATGCTCTACGATCTTGTGATCATAAAAGCGCAACCCTTGTTTGATTTCCTTTACATCGTTTTGCAATTCCTTGATTGCATGTCCATTTCCTTGCACTTCTACTTGCAATTCTCGTATTGCTTGCCTATTTTCTCGAATTTCCTCCTTCAGGCTGGCTTGTTCTTGTTCTAATGTTTTTTGTCCTTGTTCTAATGTTTTTTGTCCTTGTTCTAATGTTTTTTGCCCTTGTTCTAAAGAAACAAGCTTCTCCAAAATCAGCTGCAACATCTCATTTTGATTCATTCCTATTCACCTCCTTGCATTCTATTTTACCATAGCTCATCCTTGCGAAGAAAGAATCATATTCGTAATCCAATTCTTTAACAAGGGAGCGTATAGGGTAAGTTTACTATATATTTCATTGGCTAGAGCTTCATTGTAGGTATGGACGGTAAGATTTCGGTCGTTGAACATCTGGAGGGCAAGCACGGTGGTATCCTCGTCAAAAAGACCAATCTCGCGAAAAGTACGAATAACACTTTTAAGAGTGGAATAGCTGGCTGTACTCTCCTCATCGTATCATAGGGAAATTAGGCAAAACAAGAAAACTGGTAACAGGGGCTTAACTAAGAAAGGAAATCAAAAGAGCGATGGTGTTAGTTCCGTCGCTCCCATTTCATCCACTGAATAGCTGAGGGACTATCCCTCCTCAGGGTCCCGATCCGCTATCGGCAAAGCGCTCGTACTTTACCTTATGAACGGTATGAGTCCCTTACCTGAGGGGGTATCTCCCGGGTTATCTCCAAAGGTAGCATTAAACTAATCTGTCAGAATGAAGCTCGGATTCTGACACGATCCAGCTTTTTGGGCCTTGCTCTGTCAGCTGACCCTCATCACGAGGTAAAGTGTAATGCTTTACCATTAGTGGATACAGTCAGTTACTAGATTGTTGTTCGGGCGTGCAAAGATGTTTACGACTCTAGGTCTGAGTAACGGGAATTTGACTTCGTTGGTGGGGACCCGAAAAGAAGAAAAAACCTATTCCATTCATGATGGATAGGTTTTTTTGTGTTTTATTAGATCAAGACTGAAAAAGATACTCTAGTTCAACACGAAATTCATCAAATAGCTTTGAAGTAATTTGTCCATTTTCCGTTTTCATATCGTGTTGTTCGTACAACGCTTCATGATTAAGAGCGTATACCGTTATGGAATGTAGCATGGGATTAATGATCCAATACTCAGGTACACCATAATTCATATAAAGATTTAACTTGGTAACCAGTTCATGAGACTGATTGGAAGGACTTAAGATTTCAATGATAAGATCAGGAATGCCCACATATCTAGCATCGGTAAAGCCGTCTTTATTGCATATAATGCTAATATCCGGTATGACTATTTTAGTTCCTTCCATTTTCTCATTTTTCAATTCGATATCGTAAGGAGCGCAAAATACTTCACACTCTTTCCCTTCGAGAAACTGACCCCATTTCACTTGAAGCCTGCTTGCTACTCTTTGATGTCTCGTTGATGGGGAAGGGGCCATAAAGACGAATCCATCGATATATTCTAATAAGTCTTCGCTGTTCTCTCTCATTTTAAAATACTCATCTAATGAAACAGCCATCGCATACCCCTCCCCGCGAAAGAACGTTTTAATGATATTTTACCACTCATCTCAATAATTTCCTAATAGCCAACTCGTTAGATAATTCGAACGCGTACAAAAACATCATACATCATCTCTTCTAGTTAAAACAAAAAGATGGCAACCCCCCCATTTGTAATGGAAGTATTACCACCTATGTTTTAGGTAATTGCTCTTTAACAATGTCTAATTCATCTTGCATAGGAAGAAAAAGGAGCAGCAAGACTGATCTGCTCCCCTTAGGCTTTAGTTTTCCAGCATTTCTAAAACGACACGATCCATTTCATTCATCAGGCAGAATCCTCCATCCACAACAATCGAGGCTCCTGTCACAAAGCTGGATTCTGGTTTGGCTAACATGGCAACAACTTGAGCAATATCACGCGGTTCCCCGATCTTCTGGTTCGGTGTGGCAAGTGATAAACGCTCTTCTGCCATGGACAGTATGCCTTGAGTCAGTGCGGAGCGGATCACTCCCGGCTTGATGGCGTTTACTGTCACATTATAGGCAGCGAGCTCTTTTGCAGCAGCTTCCGTTAGACCTACTATGGCATATTTCGCTGCTCCATAATGTGCGAAACCCGCCAAGGATGTTTCTGACGCAAGGGAAGACATGTTGATTACCCTTCCATAACGGTTTTTCCTCATCATTTTAGAGGCCTCCCGCAAGCAAAAGAAAGAACCGTTTACATGAATGGCTAGCATTTTTTTCCATTCTTCATCCGTCATGTTTGAGATTAAACTAGGTGTACCTGCTATTCCAGCATTATTGACTAGAATGTCAACCCGTTCATGTAATTGATTAACCTTTTGAAAAAAGTCAGAGACATCCGTTGAGTTCGAGACATCCAGCTTATAGGCCGTTGCCATATAGCCTTCTCCCTTAATTTCTGAAGCTACATGCAGGGCGTTTTCCTCGTTAATGTCTGTAACGTATACATGGGCACCCAAAGTACTTAATTCCTTAGCAATCGCTTTGCCAATTCCGCTTCCTGCACCGGTAACAACCGCTATCTGATTCGTTAATGAAGACATCCTCTCATCTCCCTTGATCAATAATGATAACGGTTACAAGTGTATCGTACCAGGTTTACAATAACCTTACAGAAGGTTGAGTGGCATTGTATTTTTCAAGTAAGGGACCAAACAACAAATCGACTCTGATGTCTAGCTCTTCTTCTAAATACTTTTTGGCCCTTAGGACTAACTGTTTGAGTTGCGAATAACGTTTCTGCTCAAGAAGCACCTCAGCATACTTTACATAAATATAATCTCTATAAGGATCTTTCTTCAGGATCCTTTCCAAGTATTCGACTGTTTTCTCATATTGATGAACATCAGCATAGCAGGTTGCTATTTTCTCTAGTAGATTAAGGTAAGTTTGAGTTAAGCTTTCCCGTTCGATTTCCAAAAAAGACTCATAAGGAAATTCATTCAAAAAATCTCCCTGGTATAGACTTTCAGCATGAAGCCAGGATTGCAACCCATCGTCCCCTTCTTTTCCTGTCAAGTCTATAAACTTCTCAGCATCAATAAACATTTCTTCTGTAGAAATAAAAAATTGATCTCCTTCCTGCTTAATGTACTTTGAATTTCTTCCTGAGAGGAGATCAGGTTCCAGTGACTTTCGCAGGACGGACAAGGATACATAGAATTTATTTTGTACAGTATCAAATGAATCTTCTGGAAACAAAGCGTCAATGATAACATCTTTGGCTAGTCTTCTTCCCCGGTTGGTCAGTAAGAAAAGAAAAAGACGCAAGCTGGACTTTCGAGGGATACCAAGCGGTTGCCCTCCCTTTAGAAGTTGGAATGTACCTAGCAAGTTCACCTGAAGGTTTGGAACTTTTTCAACTTGTGTCGGGGGTGGATTCGCAGAAAGATAGCGTTGCTCCTGGACGCTTCGTATCCATCTCCTCACTACCTGGTGCACATCTGAATAAAGATCGAAAATCTGATAAGCCTTCATTAGTGATGTTTCAGCTTCGTCGAGCATTCCAGCATGCAGATAAGTAATTCCAAGCTCCAACGAAGTCCAGCCTAGATCAGGCTCGATCTCAAATCGTACCGCATGCTCGAGTGCTTCCCTCCCCCACTTCATCGCTTCGTTATACTCCCCTCTTTCCCGATAGATCTTGCCCATCGTGCTCAAAGGATAGGCTTTGGACGCTTCATCGCATTGTTCAGAAACGGTAAGACTTTCTCTTGTCAGGGATTCTGCATAATGCAGATCCTTTTTCATGATACTTACCTCAGCAAGATTCCATAAGGCGTGCATCTTTACATGGGGAGGAATGGAATGCTCTTCTGCATAGGATAGGGCATAACGAGCATACTCTATGGCTTTCGCTTCATCACCCATAAATCTGTAAATCTGTGATATCATCGAATAATTTAAGGCTACGAGACCGAGATCATAACACTGCAAAGCGCCTTCAAGTGAAGCTTCAAATAATGCTTTTGAATCATTTAGCTCTCCGCGATAAAAATAAATATGGGCTAAACGATGCTGAACCTGGTTCAGAAGACTTCGATCCTCGGGGTTTATGCTAGCAAGATTCTTTTCAAATATAGGCACTAACTTTTCTAAGATAGATAGAGGAACACAACGAAAGATAAATAGACTTGTAGTGGCTAAGGAATTATCAGGAGTAAGTGCTTCTAATAACCCGTCTGCCACCGCTAAGAACAGCTCCGGATGAAATCTCTTGACCATCAGTCTCATTAACCGAGCAGCCTGAATATAATCTTTCCCCCAGGTATAGTGGGCAAAAGCCTTCATGAGCGAATGTCTCGTCTCATACACTTGCGCTAATTGTATATGCCTTAACCGAAATTCTTTTTCATCTATCTCTTTTTTTAAGCGTTGGTAAAGAAACATCCGAAACAGGCGGTGAAACCGATACCCTCTTTTCTCTCTTAATATAAATAAATGATTGGTATGTAAATAATCCAAAAGTTGAGCTGACCCTTCAATTCCTAAAAAGTCATTAATAACGAGTGGATCTAATTCATCCATTAAACAGATCTGCAGAAGAAATTGCTGAACCTTCTGCTGTTGCTGCTCAAATATCTCAGATTCCATGTAAAGATAGATGTCTTCCGTAATACTCAAACGAGCTAAATAATATCTTCGGTCTACTTCATTCATTCTCTTCATTAGATCTGCTAGCAAAACAAGGCTTGTAACCCAGCCCTCGGTCTTGCGAATCAAGGTCTGTATGTCCTCTATGGTTAGAGAAAGTTGGGAAAAGGTGCTGAAGTAAGATAACGCCTCGTGCTGATCAAACGCAAGATCTTCTGCATAAAGCTCCCCTAATTGTTGTTTAAGCTTAAACCGTATTAGAGGTAGTGAAGGCTTGACTCGGCTGAGCAAGATAAAGGTTACTTGGGGAGAGGCTGATTCGATTAGCTTTGCCATCCAATTTGCTAGTTCGGCTTGATCGTTAATCATTTGATAGTCATCGAGCACAATGAGAAGCGGTTCCTTGTGGGCAGAGAGTTTCATCGAAAGAGCTTCTACTTCTTGTTCTAATTCCAAGCTGATATCAGAACTCAGGGTGGAAATAAAAGAGGAAAGCCCCTTTTTTAAGTAAGAAAGGAATATACGAGGATTTTGGTCATTTGAATCTAATCGATACCACATGGAGGCTCGTTGTTGCTGCCGGATATAATTTGACATGAACGTTGTTTTTCCATAGCCTCCCTCACTCGTTATGGTAACTAGTGAGCGATGAAGATGGTTGTCGAGCAAGCGGAATAGCCGATCGCGCTGCATGCAAGGCAAATCCGGCACCAAAAGCTTAGTTTCATTTATCTTCATAGGCTCTCCTTTTCTACATATCTCTACTAGACAGAATTTACTAACTATTATTATACCTGAATATATTTTCCAGCTTCAAGCACTTGTCATCATTTCCCCCTTTTCTGTAAGAAGCTAGTAAGAATCTTTTTTTATAGTATTTGTAAGCGTTATTATTAAAGGAGGTAACAAACGATGTCAGAGAGTCAAAGCATGATGAAAAAGTTTAATCCATTATTTTGGATGCAAAATCCCGGGAATACCCCAAAAGGCTCTCGCCGAGACTTCATTAATCCAGAATGGATTCCCTGGACGGATTGGTTAATGCCGGGCACCTACTTTAAGCTGCTTTATTGTGATCTGGTATCCGGCAGTTTTACCCTTCTTCTAAAGGTTGATCCAGGAGTAAAAGCCACTCCACATTGGCATGTTTCCAACGCTCAAGCTTATATTATTGAAGGTGGATTTTACTACGAGGATGGAGATGACAAAGGCTACGAGGGCTACTACACAAGTGAAACGGCGGGATCCATTCATGAGCCCTTCACTACTCCACAGGGCTGTACCATGTTTGCTATATCCCATGGACCTATAGCAGGCTATACGGATGAGGGTCAGCTCGTCGTTATGGCAGATGCTAGACTCCATTACTATATGGCTAGAGAGAATAATGCGATTGAATACACGACCGTAGTAGATTACAGTTATGGTTCTACAGATTTACAATGGAAAGAAAACGCAAAATAAAAATAGCGAAAAAATCCCTTCTAAATTTAATGTTAGAGGGGATTTTTTTTGTCCTGAAACTCTTCTGGCGAAGACTGGAGTCTATGAGGAACGCCGAGCCTTTCTTTCTAGTTAATACTAGCTTCAATTAATTGAAAATCGCATTTATAGAAGACTTCCTCCAAAGACCAATCGGTACTCCCAATGGTTATCCTCAATGGAATCCATTCTCACGCCACCTGATTGTTCCGAATAAGTATGGAGGATCTTTCCATTTCCTAAATAAATGCCGTTGTGCGTAATTCTTTGCTTAGAAACATCAATTCCTTGATAATCAGATTTTCTAGGTCCATGAAAAATAAATTATCACGATCGAGCTCTATTCTCCTTGCCTTGTCAGTGGAGGTTATCGTAAAGCGCTCCACTCTCTCTTTACCCAACTGAAGGACTGACCCTCATCACGAGGTAAAGCACTTTACCGTTAGCTTTTATGTTTCACAATAAATCGCCTATCCACAAAATAGGCTGTCAACAGAGCGATCGCACTGAGGAACAACAGAGAGAAAAAGGCTTCTATAGGAAACGGTTTGCCTTCAAGTTTCAGATGATTGGCACGATATTCCAGTCGCTTGGCCGCCCATTCAGCTGTAAGCCTATCCTCTTGCATGGCTAAGTCTTCAAGTGTAGCATCAAATACAAATCTGTCTGGAGTGCCTCTATGGATAAACTCAGGTTCAACCCCTTCGCCCATTTCTACATCTAACGATGATAAGTTAGTGCCTGTCACCAAAATTCTGTCTAAGGTGGGAGCTTGGGAGATGGGAGATCTGGTTATTAGATTTAAATGGTGTTTGGTCACGATAGGGGAATAAGAGTCTGATAGGGTAAAAACCTTTGTCGTTCCCAAAGGGGAATACGTATCAAATATCGATGCCAGTGCTCCTTCTTCCATCCCTTCATAAAGAAGGACACCTACCTTTTTCTTATGAAACTGAAACGCTAAATTCAAATAGTAAACCACTTCAGTTTGATCAATATAATAGGGCTCTACCTTAGGATTTTCCACAAAATGATAGCTTGGGTAATTCATCTCCTTCGCTACTTTATCTGCCATGGACTCGCCTAATTGCTGTGAGATGACATAGAGCACGGCATCTATTCCAGATGTCAGTCCAGCAGATGATGTAACGTTTCCATCCTGAACGTACCTTTGGTCTCTTATCCAATTGGTATCGGGAAATAACTTTTCTACCTGATGAACAATACGCCAGTGGATTGTCGATGTATTCCCTTTTAACAATCCAGCCTCGGCCATATTCCTTGACCCTGAACAAATACTTAGGAACTGAGTATTCTCATGTTGTTGAATCCATTCCCTAACTGGGCGATATTTTTCTTCGTCGACCATAGGCATGTAAGGGACTACGATAAGGTCCGGGCTTTTTTCTAGTAACTGATCTAGTTCTTTAAAAGAGAAGTGTGGGACGATATCTAAACCGCCAGTCAACGACGTCACCTTGTTTTCTGGTGCAACCGCAAAAACGTTATAAGCTTCTGTCATAGCAAACATTTCATAAGGTACCATAAAGTCAAATACTTCTGTGAGTGGATCTCCTAATACAACCGCCACTGTAGGTTTATTAGGATGAAAATCAGGTACCTTTACTCCTTGTAAAGTAGGTGCTGGCATGTCACGTACGGAAAGCCAATCGGCACGTGAATGGAGTGCTCCCAATGCTCCAATCCCCCCTACAATCAAAACGAAAACGGATAAATAAACAAAAAAACGCACAAAAAATATCTTCATATACAATCCTCCCATACGCAACCCAGTAACTTTTTTCGTGATAAGACCACTCTAGCATGAAAGCAAATTTCTAAACGCGCAAATGAATACAGAGTAAACGCATTGTTTTGCGCTCTTCACGCAAAACAATGCGGATTCCTATCAGGCTCAAATGAGTCTTGGTAGGTAAAGTCAAACAGCCCACACCTAGTAAATAGATGAGGGCTGTTTATGACTGCACTACAATGTTAGGTTGTCCGCTTTACTCAACTAAGGTCGAGTAGAGCAAAGTCGAAGGTCCCCGAATCAGGTGGCTCGTCCTTGTCACGTTCCCGGCGGATACAAAGAATCTTCGTCTTTTCCTCCGCAATATTGAGGTTGAATTTTCGAAGTCTTATAAGTAAAGCCTGGTAGAAAACTTGGGCCTCTTCAAGCTGAAAACTGCAGACAAAGTCATCAGCATATCACACCATGTACGCTTTTCCACGACGGCTTTTGCGTAGGCTTTCTCAAACCACAGGTCTAGTGCATAGTGTAGATACACATTCGCTAGAATGGGGGATACGCCTTGCGGAGTCCCTTCATTGGTCGTAGAGTATTCACCGCTTTCTATGACGCCCGCCTTCAGAAAACGCGTAATGAGACGTAACATGTTGCTATCCTTGCCCATTTCGTTTCCATTTGTTGTACACCTCTGCGTGTGTGAAATGTTTCCTTAACAAGGGCGATAAACGCGTCATACGCCTTCCCTCCATGGGCATTCCCCCACTTCACCGGTACTATGCGATGATCCGACTTCCTACCGCCGTTTGGCATCCTTACTTTGTATCGCTTGGGTAGCTACTTCTCCTGATCTGAGGCTTAAGGGCATTAGCTGTAACGAGATCAACCCTCTTGTATTTTTAACTCAACCAATTCTTGCTTTAAGAGTGGGGTCAGTCTCTTACCCAAGAGGGTATCCCAAAGCGAGCACCAGCTAAATATCAAACCATATTTTACTCCCAAAAACACACTTGAAGCTTATTTCCATCTAAATCATAAAAATCAAAAAAATGATTCACTCCATCCCTTTTGATTTCGGTACATTTTACTCCTTTTTCTTTCAAATCTTTGAAGGTTTCTTTGATATTCTTAGTAAAAAAGATAGGGTAAGTTTGACTAGACTTTATTACGTCTACTTTCTCTTCCTCAATCGTTAAAGGCACTGCACTATCACCAATGCTTAAAACTCGATAACACTCACCTTAAAAAACGACTTTTAAACCTAGTATTTCTTGATACCATAAGCTTGACTTTTCAATATTACTGACTTTTAAACATATAGTATCAATTCTTTCAATTAAACTCATAGGACTAACTCTACTCCTTCATTTGATTTATTCACGCAGCTCCTCTGCAACTACCATTAAAGGTAATAGACCTCTCTTTACCTAACGTTAGGTAGGTTATGGCTATAATAATATTATAATGGATTATTTATGTAAAAAAATTCCAGTGCTTTATACCAGTTCAACAGCTAATGATCTCCAACGGTAAACAGCTTCGCGGCTTACCTTGATTTGGTATCGTAAAGCACATTATCTAAATGGTTTTCTTCCCATTATGTCGAAAAGGGTTATCAAGGATCGTTCGTTTTTTTGCTTTACTCGGTTTGACCTTCCTATTGATTAAAATATCAACTTTTATACTCGGATTTGGTGAAGTGATCTATCAATATATCTTCCCCTCGATGAATTCCAACTCGTTGATTCTATTTATTTTAATAACCTGTTACTACATAGCTGTTCAAGGAATGGAAAAAACAATACGGTTTGTTATGATTGCATTTTTCAGTACCATTTGGATGCTGAAACCGCTAGTTTAACCTCCATGGCACAAAAAGCCAAGAAGATTGGAGCAGACGTGGCCATTGTCACGATTTTCCCGGAATCGAGCCTTGGACAATTGGCTGACGTTGTGGTAACCTTACCTGGTTCACCTAAAGACAAGTCGACTAGTGGATACGACACCATCCAGCCGATGGGATCCTTATTTGAGCAAACCCTTTTATTAATCTATGGTGCGGTAATTTTAAGCCTTATGGAGAAACAAGGGCTGGATTCCCAAACGATGTATGGCAAGCATGCCAATCTTGAATAGAGCATAAACGAAGACTTTCCTATCGTCTACTGCAGACGATAGGAAAGTCTTTTATTTGTTTGCGAGGGTTTTAGAGAAAATTGATGACATCTGCGGGATCCTACCCATTGAAGATATTATTATTACAGATAACATAGATACGATCCGGGCTAAATTGCTTAAAGGTCGTGCTATTTTGCAAATGAAAGAAAAGGATCAAACGGGTGCGCTAAATTATCGTCGGGCCAAAAGTGGGGTTTGTTGAAAAAATTGACATTAATCTTCATTTACTGAGACAGCAAATCAATACTGAAAATTCCAAGTCCTTAGTTTAAACTAACAATGGTCCGACCCCGAATCGTACCTTTCAGGATCTCGGATAATACGGCAGGCAATTCATATAAGGTGACTTCATTACCAATATGCTCTAATAGATTTTTAGGTTTTAACTCGCTTGCCATCCGGTCCCATATTTTTGTACGCGTGTCCATGGGACATTCAACAGAATCAATTCCAAGAAGATTAACACCGCGAAGAATGAAGGGATAGACTGTCGTAGGGACTTCACCGCCGCCTGTTAAACCGCTAACGGCAACCGACCCTCCATATTGGGTTGTACTCAAGACATAAGCAAGAGTCTTTCCCCCGACTGGATCGACGGCTCCTGCCCAACGCTGTTTATCTAATGTCTGAATCTTGTCAGGGGAAAGATCTGCCCTGTGTAAGATCTCTTTTGCCCCAAGCTGGCGCAGGTACTCATGTTCCGAATCTTTTCCTGTACTTGCAACCACTTGATAGCCCCTTAACGCCAACATCGAAACCGCTAAACTGCCTACACCTCCCGTAGAGCCCGTAACGAGTACAGAACCTTTCTCAGGGTGCAAGCCATTTTCCTCTAGTCGCTGAATGGATAGCGCAGCTGTAAAGCCTGCGGTTCCCAGTGCCATTGCCTCTTTCATAGTAAGACCGTGCGGAAGCGGCACAACCCAGTCAGAAGGAACACGGGCATACTGGCTAAATAGCCCGTATAGAGCATTTCTGCCTGGGTTGTTTCTAAAGCCAAATACGTACTTTCCAGCCTTAAGCGCATAACATCCATCAACCTATTCTGGATATGCGGATCCTTTGCTAAATCGTACATCTGAGTGCAAGGACGCGATGAGTTGAATCAGTTTCAAAGATAATGGCAAACCAGTGATCGGCACCTAAATTGGATACAAAAGGCAGTGAACCTGAAATCCTATAACCATCGTTTATGCGATGGCCCCTCAACTGGATCAGCTCCATTCCCGCATAAAACTTAGGCAAAAACAAACTAAGAACAGAGGCTGTCAGGAAGTCCTCAAAGCGAAAGGCCGGATCCAGTGGTTCAGGACCTAATCCCGCCAGTTTATCCAGAATTTTTTCCGTCGATAGCAAATGAAGATATCAGTGCCTTAATCCCACAAAATAGAGCTCCCTCTCCCCAAAGGAAAGAATCACTTGCTTTTGGGGGACGGGATGCGCACCGTAATCGCCTAAAAAAATCCCCCCTCAATCATTAAATGAAGCAGCAGCTCTTCCGATCGATCTCTGAAATCCTCTCGCCCTGCACCTGGGCAATAAACTCAGGTACAGGCACATTGATAGACTTGGCTCTGTTTACTTCCACTCCCGTAATTTCTCTGCCGGTGATATGGGGGCTTAACACCAGTCGATACCTTTCGATCTCCGGAAGCTCAGTCATGCGTCTGCTCCTGTTCGATAAGCTCTAATCTAAAATCACCAACTTCATTTTCCTTATACAGGTTTGTGATCGAAGTCGAATAATTCACAATGGTTCCTCTGAATTCGAGCTTGCTCCCAGGAACCTTCACATCAAAACTTTGCTTATACAATAAGGTGGTGATCTTATGATACTCTTCCCCGCTTCGATGGTCTGGAAAATTTCACCTTCCTAAAAAAGGCAGCGGTCTTGGGAGATGGCTTTTCCTACATCCCCTTTAAGGAGCCCCCGTTTACCGTGTACTCGGCTCCTGTGACAAAAGAGGCCTGATCTGATGCCAAAAAAAGCACGACAGACAGATCCGGTCGTAAATCCAATTTTCGCGAGATATACATAGGATTCAGCAATATCATCCGGTGTGGCAATGCGTCACTATCCCACTTCTGCAATATAGAAGCACATATGCAGTTTCTCATTGGTTGCATGGTAGATAAAAAAATCTCCTGGTTTATCGCTGGAGCCAATGTATTCTTTAGATACTATATCGAAACCACAATCTTCTAAATTATCTTTCAAGTATGATGGATAGTACGTGCGTGCGTGTGGGTTCGGAAAGATTTTATTGATTTTCCTTATTGAATTTGCGTGTTGGTCATAGTAAACATGCGTACCGAGAACTTTAACATGATCTTTTAAATATGACCTTAATCTTTCAATCGGAAAGAAATTGTAAAACAGGGATATATCATTGACAGAAAAACTGTCAATAACGACATCGATAGAGTTCGGCTTTAGCGGGAATTTCATATTATTATTGGCTATATATAGGGCCTGTATGTCTGGCTTGGATTGTTCTATTCTTTTTCTTAGTTTCTGTAGGGTTTCAACAGAATAACAACTAAAAATATATAAGTTTTCATCGGAAAGGGAGTTTATGTATTTAGGGAGAAACGCAGCATCATTTACATTGGTCTCGATCATCGTCCTTGGTTTATGGTTTTCCTTCATTAAATATTTATGAATGCGAGAATATCCTCTTTCAGCTAATGTAATAAAATCAGAACTAAATTGTTCAAACCTCTCATAATCATAAATACATAACGATACATTGTAGATATCAGGATATACATTGTAGTGGTCCGGTGTAATAAGGATTCCGTCCTGTATAGTGGCTATATACGAACACCTGCATTCAAGCTTGCCGCTTACTATTCCCCCTTCTCGAATAAATAAATGATGTAAATCCAAGTTAACAAAACAATAAGGACAGTAAAGCAAAGCTATAAATGAAGGAGAGATCCCGCATGGAATTCCCTCGTTATTAGCACCTATTTCCGTATCTAAAGAAACTATCTTTTCTTCTATTTCTCCAATAGATCGTTGCCTATCCTGAATTTCATGACAAAGCTCTTCTTTTTTCCTCGTCAAAAGTCTCATGTAGTACTTCTTATCTTCCATATCATTGAAACTAGTTACACGTTTAAAAGATAAAATCTTATGGATCTCTTTTAAAGTGAAATGATACCGCTTTAATTCTTGAATGAGCTCCATATCTTCAACACATGTGTGATTGAAATAAAATTGGCCTTTTTGCTCAGGCAGTAGTAAACCTAATTTAATATAATATCTGACCGTATCTATCGGCACCTGGTATTTTTTAGAGAATTCACCAATCTTCAAATCATTCACCCCCTTATTCATTATAAATTAAAAAAGTGGACTATACTCCATCTTCTTCAAAAATTTCTAAAAAAAATGATATTGATCTAGTCTATTCTCTATCCGATAAACTGACTTAAAGTAGAAAGAAAGGAATGATATAAATGAAACGACTTCGTATCAAAGAGATTCATCAAGGGTTTAAATCGAGAGCGTTTTCCCCTGTCGAGTTGACCAAAGAGTATATCACTCAAGCCAAACATTTGAATAAGATTAATAATGCTTTGCTAATCATTCTAGAGGAGAGAGCGATAAAAGAAGCGGAATGGTTAGAAATGCGGTTAAAATCAGGAGAAGATCTGCGATTGTTGGATGGTATTCCTATTACGTTTAAGGACTTAATCGATACAAAAGGTATCCGTACTACATATGGAGCTGAGATTGATCGTTTTCACATTCCAGAGAGAGATGCCGTTGTAGTCGAAAAACTTAAAAGTGTGGGAGCTATCCATCTTGGTAAAACCAATCTGCACGAATATGCATTTGGAATTACATCAAACAATCCACACTTTGGCCCTGTAAGAAACCCATGGAACCCTAATTATACTCCAGGAGGTTCAAGTGGAGGTTCCGGTGCCGCCGTCGCCGCAAATATGTCTGTGGCCTCCATAGGTACAGATACTGGGGGCTCCATTCGAATTCCAAGTGCCTCCTGCGGGTTAGTCGGCTTAAAGCCAACCTATGGATTAGTAGATTCCACAGGCGTTCTGAATATCTCCTGGACATTAGATCACGTGGGCCCAATTACTGCCAATGTAGAGGACTGCGCCGTCATGATGGAGGCCATGACAGGCTTAAACTATCAGAACTACTTAAATAAAGATTGCAAGGGCATGAGAATCGGAGTGCCCAGTACGTTCTTTACTGAGCAAATTGAGCCAGAAGTAAAACAACATTACCATAAAGCACTCAAACAGCTTGAAGACCTTGGTGCTATTCTTGTAGAAGTTGATATGTCCATGGCTTCGAATGCGCTGCCGCATACCTTTACCATCGCTGGTTGTGAGGCTGTCTATATCCACAAGAGTCGCATGGAAGCGGATATTGAAAAATATGGAGCGGATGTTCGTGCAGTACTGGAAGGAAGTCGTCAGATACCAAGCCTAGATTACATTAGCTCATTAAAAACACGGTCAGAATTATCTAAACAAGTAGACGCAATCTTCGAGAACATTGATGTACTGGCAACTCCTACTTTGCCCGCAATGACCAAACAAATTGGCGTAGAAGAAGTTACCTTTCCAGACATAACAGAGCCTATTTTTCATTGCATGATTCGCTATACCAGTTTATTTAACATTACAGGCCATCCAGCCTTGAACTTGCCTGTAGGTTATTCAAGTGAAAGATTGCCTATAGGTATACAACTCGTAACGGGCAAGAACTTAGAGAAAAATCTTTTTAAACTTGGTAGTGCGTATGAAAGAGATTTCCTTCAGACTTTTTACGAAGAACGTGATGAAATATGTATGAGAGGAACAAAACATTAAAAAAAGGAGCAATTAGGACCGTATACCTTTCAGCCATTCTTGGAATTCTTGAATACAACCCAAGCCCGTTACGAGTTGCATGAAGGGTACCCTGTTCATATGACCCCCGCCTCCCCTCGGCATAAGGAAGTCTTGTTGAACATAGGATCGGAAATCAGGCGCTTCTAAAGAGGCGGACCTTGTCGTATCTTTGGAGGCAATGTAGCTTTTTACCTTCCATTCAAGGCAGACATACCTCACTACTATCTGCCTGACATCACGGTTATTTGCGATTCGTCCAAACTAGGCAAGATGGTTGTTACGGTGACCCAGACCTTGTTGTTGAAGTTCTCTCAGCCAGCATAGCCCGAAATGATGGGGTTTCCAAAAGACTGGTAAATTGAAAAGTACGTCTTAATAGCCGGGGAATTTGTACGTGAGAATGTATATGACTCCGAACATGATTTAGTTTCCACCATCTTCCCTAAAATTAAGATTCATCTTGTATTCCTTTCGCTCGAAGAAAATTGAAGGACTGCCTTAGTAAGACGTTAGCGGTGACCCGCATAACGCAAAGAGCCCCATTTCAGATTGATTGGTCAAGACCCCAAATTGTAGACAGTAAAAGTATCCAATAAATGGAGCGAAAAAGAAAGAGGGTGGTCCCTTGGGTCGGTTTTACCGACCTTTAGGTACACCCTTTTAAAGTCTGATTGGAGGGGCAAGCAGAATAAACATCAGGATAAAGATTCGGATCTCTCCCACTCTTGTATGTAAAATTCAACTCCAAACGATATAATACAAATGCAGTAATTATGTAGAGAATAATGTTTATTGGGATTTATGCATTCTCTTCAACGAGTGCCTTTGTATTTATAACTTTTTAGCCGTACCCATGTGTTCCAGCCAATCTCTCCATATTTATGTACACCAAATCCATCCCCTCTAACTTCAATTGTCCGATAGTAGTATGATAAAAGAGAAATTTTTTTAATCAAATCCTCATCTTTCACATTACCAGTTATCCAAAATGATAAAATACTCCTAAGACACCACCAGCAGGGATGACACCAACGATCACATGAAAAAATTACACCCAAAACAGGCAAGTAGAACAGAAACTATAAATCTTGAATACAATATCGAGTGATAATGCGGAAAAATTTTTAGTATAGCCAAGCTATCGAATCCAGTCGTAACAAAAAATTATTTTTTTATTGGTTATGAAAATTCTTTTAAGTTTTTCATTCGTCATTGCAGCAAATACAGAATGTTTTTTGTATGCCAACACGACCAAAACAGCGATCTTCAATATTATCTCCACTGTAAGAGACTGTAACTCTTCTTAAGTTTTCAACCTGAACTAAGAAACTACGAGATATTACTCCCGCAGGAATAGTTTCTTGAAAAGGGGGCGTCCGTCACTTTCAATTATCACAGTAAGTGCACAAGTTGTTTGAGGCATTCCTCTTGCAAATAAAGAAACAGTAACCATAGCTTTATTATGATTGTCAGTAAGATCGGTAAAATAAGTAATAGTTGATCCATCACATGGTTGGTCTATTTCCGCTGTTGTAGAATGCGTTGAAATAAAACATTGGCGACGTAGTGGACGTAAACCCATAAAAAATCAACGAATCGGCGCTCTCCCCTTTTTAACACCCAGTCCAACTTGAATATCGTGATCATTTCAAGCTTTAAGGGGCAGATACAGTCAGCCATTGAGCAAGCCAATTATCTATGGCTCATGTTCTATCCTTGTGTGTACCTCTTTGGAATGTGGGATGCCTATCGTGACGCTGGAGGGGGCAGGGATCCCAACTCTTTTCATAGGAACAATTGGAGTTATTTATTCCAATACCCTTAAGGTTTTTGGAGTGATGTGGGGACCTATATGGCTATCCATCTTGTTCTTAATTATCGGTGTAGGTGTAGGATTGGTTTAAGAAAATTATTATTAAGATTTGTTCCCTATTAAAAAATGAGGCTGAACGAAAGACGGCTCTCATTTTTTTATTGTAATACACCTCCTCAGTTAACATGAGGAACAGTGGTACTACACTGCTCCACAACCAATTAGACTTGACAGTAGAATGAAACTCATTTTAACGTTTTTATTTCTTGTTTCTTAACCCATTGATGAACTTTACAAATCCTTTGATCGAAGAAAATTTGTAAAAATGCTCTTTCTTTAATTGTCTTAGAGCATCATTATAGGATTGATAGTTTAATTGAGTAAATAATTTTCCACATAACACGTCCTCATAGATCTGGATGATTTTTTCCTGATCCACACTTCCCACTTCATCAACCCTTCTCATTGTTTGTTGATGAAACTTGTAGAAGCTTCTTTTCAAACAAAAAGCCAAGCGCCCATAGCAACAGAGGAAGACCGAAAGCAATAGGTAAAGCGATAGCTACCCACGTATTCTCCAACAAATCCATGGCGCGGTTGTGGTCAAGGACCACCCAGTAACCCAGTCCGCTTAAGACGATTCCTACAGGAATAATCATCGGACGATAATCCTGCAATCCAAAAATTTTGGCGGCGGAATGGCACGCACAAAATAAGCACATGGAAATTTGAACCAGGATGGATATCGCAAAAAATGCAATCATAATCATCTCATATCGATGTATAAACATCCCAATATGGGCGCTTCTCGCTAATTGCATACAGGCGACAATATATTGGGCGGTGACCTCAGGGGACAGAACAGCGGTTTCTAAAATCGGCCATTGGAGCACCATGAGACCACCCATAGCGATTCCGGCCACGGATGAATTGGCCCATGTTTTTTTATTTTTGACCGTAGGAAGAATCATCGCAGCCATTAAGGTAGCCATCGCCCAGTCGGTATCATTGTGTCTGCTCGTCCAAACCGTATTCCAAAACCCGGATTCAAGTACCGGGAGCAATTCTTGAACATCAAACTCAAGCAAAGAACCTGCCAATATGAGAATGTTAAGAACTAGGATAAAGAATACTCCCACTAGAGCCATTCTCCCAATCACTTCAATTCCGAATACGATCCCATAGCCACCAATGAAGAGGGCGATAAGAATAAAGACGAGGATGGGAACTTCGGGCAAAAAATAATCCATTAAATGATAAACATAGGTAATCATGATGGAACTGTAGGCCCCAGCGAAAAATACAAAAAGGACAAGCGCTACCAGTTTTCCCGCCCATTTTCCCAGCATGACTTGTGTTTGCTCCATGTAATCGAGTTCAGGCGAGCGTCGGATAATAAGAACGGTGAGGAACATCATGGCACAGCCTTGCAACGTGGCAAACATCGTTGAGATCCACATGTCGCTGCCTGCCTCTCGCGCCATGATGCCCTGCGTCATGCCAATTGCCTTGGCGTATACCATATTGATAATCAAGGCCATGAACATGCCATTGGTTATTTGAACCTTCATGATCCTCCATCTCCCTCCTTTCGCTTCTCTGTCGGCAATTTCAATAAGACTGGGCTATTGATATTGGCTTTAACCTGAACATTTGTTGTCGCTTGAGTAAACACTTGTTCCCATCGTGGCTGGAGCTTTTTCCACTCGGCCGGGTATCGGTTATTAAATGTTTCTCCCAGCTTGAGAAAATCGACCTTATATTCCTTTTGTGCTTTATCTATTACGCCATGAATATTATCCTGGAGTTTCTTTTCTAATTCGATTTCTAGTTCTTTTTTCATCGCATCAAGGGAAATATCGCATTCGGATTCCACTAGATCAGCATAAGTGGTCAAGCGGATATCAAACCCTGGTTCCTCATTTTTATAAGTGGGAGTGACACCAAATTTCTGGAATTTGAGCTCAACGGATACTTCTTTTTTCGTTTTGCTAGTCTGATCAGGACAAGGCAATACGACAACACTGGACTCCACATTTTCTATAAACAGCAGCAAAGCTCTCGATTCCTCTGGATCTAGCCAACCGATCATTTTCGTATGCTTAAACACGGCCGTACCTGACAATTCGACCTGCTTAAGGGAACCGAATTGTTCCGGCTTTTTATTCGATACCCCTCGCTCCCTCAAATGCATTCTGGCTAAGACCGGGTGGCTGCTGGCATCCAAAAATGATTCCTCGAACCTCATCACATTGGTTCTTGGCGCCTCGGCCACGATTTCGTTATAGCGAAACAGCTTGTCCAGCGCTTCACCTGGAACGACTTCTAATCCTGTAACGGTCGATACCACTTCAGAAGCCTGATCAGGGGTAACAACCAGCCATGTATTCATGCGAGTCTCATGGTTTCTGGTGAAAAAATCCAACACATCAGTCATTCCGCGTCTTGCAACATCTTCATTGACGACGATAATAAAACTATGTGCCCAGAAGATTCTGCGAGATGAGAAACGGGCCAAATTCCGAATCGCCGAAAATATGCTTTTTCCTTCTGCCGTGATGGAATAGATCGGCTCTCCGGTTCCGCCCGATGGCGCTCCCGTTTGACCCCTGGCATCTGGAGGACGGACAATCTGAGCTGTGACACGAATATTTTCCGGATTCTCCCCCAAATCAAAGCCCACAGCCGTCACCATGGCTAAATCATTAATTTCCCGTTTCCCGCAACCTATCGAAAGGAAAGATAAAAGGAGAAAAAGAAGCATCCAGCGACCCCATTTATCTTTCATTTTAATCCCTCCTCCACATCCTTGTTTTCTTTGATTTTTTAGTCTTATCGTTATTCGTCCCGGGAGTGGCCTTGGGCGGCGAAGGCATCTGATCATCCCCTAGACGTTGAGGGTCCCCTTGAGCCAATTGCGGTCTTTGTTTCATGGACCACCAAGGAGTGCGAATCACAATATCCTTCTGATCCGAAGGCACGAATGGTGTGGCCGGAGCTAAATAAGGTTCGCCGAAAGATCGTATGGATAAAGCGTGAATCACGATGGCAAAGAAAACAACTGCGAATCCCAGCAGACCTAAAGTGCCGGATGCAATCAGCAGCGGAAAACGAAGAACCCGTATAGAAAAGGAAGCCGCATAATTGGGAATAGCAAAAGACGCTATACCCGTTAGAGCTACGACAATGACCATGAATGGGGACACAATGCCTGCTTGAACAGCCGCTTGTCCAACAACCAAAGATCCGACGATACTCACGGCAGACCCAATCGGTTTAGGCATCCGCAATCCGGCTTCTCTCATCAATTCAAAGGCGATTTCCATAACTAGCGCCTCCACCAAGACCGGAAAGGGAACCACCTCTCTACCGGAAGCAATCGTAAAGGCAAGAGTCGTCGGTATCATTTCCTGATGGAAGGATACCAGCATCACGTAAATAGAAGGCAATACCAAGCTAATCAGAAAGGCAATGTAGCGAATGATCCGGAAGAAAGTCCCTACCCAATATCGGTTATAATAATCGTCTGATGCCTGTATGAACTGCCAGAAAAATGTAGGCACGATCAATACGAATGGGGTGTTATCCACGAATATGGCAACCCTTCCTTCTAAAAGAACGGAAGCCACTTTATCAGGTCTTTCGGTACACAAGACAGTCGGAAAAGGAGATAAAGGGGCGTCTTCTATGAGTTCCTCAATATATCCGCTTTCCAACACCGCGTCAATCTCAATTCGTTGCAGTCTCTTTTTGACTTCTTCCACCAATCCTTCTTTCACAGTTCCTTGAATATAGCCGATATTAATATCTGTTTTGGTTTTGGTTCCGATGACCATGGAATCAAACGTGAGGAGCGGATCCCGAATCCTTCTTCGAACATGAGCCGTATTGGTACGGATGTCTTCCGTAAATCCGTCACGGGGACCCCGCACAACGGCTTCAGTTTCTGGTTCAGCCACAGCCCTTGCATCCCATCCCTTGGTTGAAACCACCAGTGCCTTTTCGCACCGGTCCAGCAAAAGAAGAGTATCCCCCGATAAGATGGCATCCACACCTTGTTGTACTTTTGAAATAATTTTCACTCCGGTATTGAGCATTAAATGGATTTTTAATTTTTCGGCTAGATGCGGACCTAAAAGGTTTCCTTCGATTTGGGGACTGAAAATCATTAAGGATTTAAGTATCTTTTCAATATGTCCGGTATTGACTAAACCCTCTGTGTAAAAACATATCCCTTTGAGATCTCTTTCTTCATGCAAAATTAACTCACGATTGTGAAAATCTACACTCGGTCGAATAATTTTTTGGATCATAGCCACATTTTCATCTAATCGAAAATGAAACTCCCGTTTAAGGAGGTCATTTATTTCTGCTTGATTAATTTTTGTATTTGGTGAGGAGGTAGACATCCTCCAATTCCCCTTTCTCGGAGTATGAGACTACATCCATTTTTGTCCAAATCATTAAGTAGTTATTCAACTTAGGAATAACGTGGAAATATGGAGGGAAAGATGAACACTGATAAATAGGGAGGCATCGTATGGATCTTTATCACTCATGGTTTTATGTCAACATTCTCAATTCCAAGTGGTTTGTCTGGTCAATGGTTTATCTCATTTTGGGATTCAATGTACTAGCCCCAATTATAGTGTGGTTTGTGATGAGTGGGAAAAAGATTCCTTTTTGGGGATCTAAGAACAACGGCAATTCTGCAAACTAAAGCTTAAGTCATGAAAATACAAAGCTTTAAGGAATATTTCCAGACCGTTTTTTGTTTAGGAAACCATTGAAAAAACAAATAAGTAGTGACGATATACATCCCCATGTCGTTTAATACTTCTTTTACAAAGGTATTCACGTCATGGGGTTCATCATAATCCCATAGATTATAGTAATCGAGAAGTGTAGAGTCTGTTATTGAACCTAATAAAGCTGCAAAAACACCTACAGGATAAACAGTTCCCTCCACCTTTCTGTATCTGCTAGAAGAAACCAAATAATCCAAACCAAAATGAACGAACAGGTAAAAAACAAAAAATGCACCCTAATTACTGCAATCCTAATGGACAATCCATCATCTTTTTAAAATTACTTCCCGTTGCGGAACAAATAAAAAGACGGATGCCGACAACCGTCATGTACTACCGATTCGATTTCCGTTCAATAAAAAAATATTTACTTCATCAGCTTAGGCATGAATAACATGGTGAGGAGTACGATAGAGCCAAATAGAAATACCCACCAGGATGGCTGGCAAATCGAAGACCGATGAACGCATTGGAGATTACTCAGTGTTATTACAATATCCAAAGAAACGGCATTGGAAAAGCGTTGCTTCTTGGCTTCAGTCAGGTTGCTCGTTCGAAAAAGGTTCGGGAGTATTGCATAAGAGGAATAGTTATTGCTTTCGGCAATATACAGGAATTATCACATAAGCTGTCTGAAGAAAATATCAATGTATCTCCTACATGGGATTCAGATGTTTTAAACTCCACAACCCCACCGTTCTCAGACAAATTAATAATTATCATATAATAGCCATTGCCTACGCAGAGGATGGCACAAATTTGATGATTGAAAATCAATGGCTAGTATTAGGTTGTCGTAAAGCGCTTCGCACTTTACCGTTAGCGGATAAAAAAGATATATCCACCGTCTCTTCCACTCCCTCTCAGGATTCTACCTCTCTATCACTATAACTTTACTATCATTGTAATAATTTGATAATTCTAAAATATCTATTTATAAATTGATTATCTTATTCCACTGGAGGTTGACCTAAAAATGAAGAAGATACGCAAATGGTTTCTCCCCCTTCTCTGTTCCGTTACGCTTTTATGGGGGTGTGGACGTCCGGCAGCCGATCCCACGCCCTCGCCTACTCCTACTCCTGAGACTCCCACACCCTCAACTTCCGAGAGTCCAAAAGTCGAAGAGTCGTTTGAGGTCAGCTTCGGACATGGATTTATGCCAGAGACACCTCACCATCAGGCTGCGTTGATGTTTAAGGAGAAAGTCGAAACAAAGTCAAACGGACGACTTAAAGTAACAATTTTCCCGACTGACCAGTTAGGAAGTGCTCGTGAGCAGTTTGAAGGATTGCAGCTCGGTACCCAACAAGTGGCCTTGCTCCCGACAGCTCGGATTAGTGGATTTGTTCCAGAGCTTCAATTATTTGATTTGCCCTTTTTATTCCCGGATCGTCAAACGGCATACAAGCTTATGGACGGTGAAGTGGGAGCCGCCTTACTCGATAAACTATCCTCACAACAGGTGAAAGGCGTCGCTTTCTACGAAGATGGATTTAAACATTTCACGGCGAACAAAGAGATTCGAACGGTGGATGACTTTAAGGGGCTGAAATTCAGAACGATGGAGAGCCCGATTATCATGGAGCAATTTCGAGTTTTAGGCGCGAACCCGACACCGATCGATTTTGCTGAACTCTATAACTCCCTGCAGCAAGGAGTAGTAGATGGACAGGAGAATCCTTTAGTTACCATCAAAAATATGAAATTCTATGAAGTGCAAGATTTCGTCATTTTAAGCGGTCACGGGTACTTAGGTCATGCTTTTATGTTCAGCCAGAATTGGTTCGATTCCCTTCCGAAGGATCTTCAAGACATCCTAGAAAGTACCGGAAAGGAATTAGCGGCTTGGCAAAGAGCTGAAGTGGAAAAAGAAGAAGCCCTCTATCTAGAGGAAATTAAGAAGCATGGCACTCAAGTGATTGAGCTGGATTCGGAGAATAAAGCGGCCTTAAGAGACCTAACCAGATCCGTACACAAATTATACAGCGACAAATTTGGATCCGAGATATTAGACAAGGCTTACGCTGAGATCGGTCAGTAATCTAGGGCAAGAAAGGTGAGGAATGATTGGCCTTAGGTCAATCGTTCCACTTTTTTAGGGGATGGTGATTTGAAAGGATGAACAGGGTCATTCGTTTCAGTAAAGCCTTGCAAGAATGGTTTATCGGAGTGGGGCTTTTAGTGATTGCCTTGATTTTGTTTTGCAATGTCGTTCTGCGGTATATTTTTAATTCTTCCATAGAATGGGCAGAGGAACTGACCCGTTATGGTATTGTCTGGATCACCTTCATTGGGGCAAGTGTATGTATTTACAAAGGGGCTCACTTAGGAATCGACACGGTTCTAAGCTTGCTTTCTAAAAAGGGAAAACGTAACGTCAACGCCTTCGTTCTTCTTTTATGTATTCTTTTTTGCCTCATTTTTCTCGTTCTATCGTTTAACATCACGCTCAAAGCCTTCGAAACCGGACAGGTTAGTTCAACCATGGGCGTACCCATGTATCTGGTCTATGGCGTCATGCCAGTCAGCGCAATCCTGATGAGCTTGAATTACCTTTCTCAACTTGTTGAACACGTTCGGAGAAAGGAGGAGTCATCTTGATCCTTACTCTCTTTCTCGTTCTCTTTGTTTTGCTGTTAAGCAGTTCTCCCGTTTTTATTGCTTTATCTTTTGCCTCTCTGATCTCCATCTACTTCTTTACGACCCTGCCGATGGAGGTGGTTGCCCAACGGATGTATGCTGGAATTGATAAATTCTCCTTGATGGCCATTCCTTTTTTCATTCTGGCGGCCAATGTCATGCAGTCTGGAGGTCTTTCCTCTCGAATTCTCCGGCTGGCCAATGCTTTAGTTGGACATCTTCGAGGAGGACTAGCCATGGCTGTCGTGATCGCCAGCCTATTCTTCGGCGCCGTTTCCGGCTCTAGTCCAGCCACCGTTGTGGCCATTGGAGGACTTATGCTCCCCGCTTTGGCCAAAGCCGGCTATGTTGAAAAGTTTTCCACGGGGCTGATCACTTCCACCTCTGCCGTCGCCGTGATCATCCCTCCCAGTATCGGGCTCATTGTGTATGGATCGGTGACCGGCACCTCCGTCGGGGACCTGTTTATTGCCGGATTTCTGCCAGGTATCCTGTTCGGTTTGATCTTTATTCTTTACAGCTACTACTATGCAAAAAAACATGAGATTAAGGTAAACCCTAAAGCTTCCACTCAAGAATTAGGGGCAGCCTTCAAAGATTCCCTTTGGGCACTCGGCATCCCCGTTGTGATCGTCGTTGGCATATATGGAGGCATTTTTACCCCTACCGAATCCGCCGCCGTGGCTTCCATTTATGCGATCTTTATTGCTTTATTTATCTATCGTGATCTGGATTACAAAGGACTCTTAAAAGCATCCATAGAATCAGGAATCGGAACGGCCCAAATCATGATTCTCCTTGCTGCTGCTTCTGTTTTTGCCTGGGTCCTCACACGATATCAAGTCCCTCAGGAATTAGCTGTAGTCATGGTCTCCATCAGCGAATCGAAAATCGCTATTCTTCTCATGATGAACCTCATCATGCTGATCGCAGGGATGTTCATTGATTCTGCATCCTTTACCATCATCTTGGCACCATTGTTTCTTCCCATCGCAGCCACTTTTGGGATCGATCCCGTTCACCTCGGAATCATCATGATCTTAAATGGAGCCATTGGTATGTTTACCCCTCCGTTTGGCTTGAACTTGTTTGTAGCGGCTGGAATTGCAAAAATACCGGTAACGAAGGTCATGTATGGAGTGGCCCCGTTTATCCTCTTGGCTCTGATCGTTCTTCTGTTGGTCACTTATATTGAAGGGATCTCGCTCTTCTTGCCTGAGATGATGAAATAAAAAAGAAGCCTACCGGTGAAACACTGGTGGGCTACAACAACCTCATACACATTCGCTAAAGGGGAGTGATCATACATTCTTCGGTTTCAGGGGTGGTAATGGACAGAGACCAACTTGCAATAGAACCAGCCCCACCTTCATTAAGATCAAATACGAAAAGGCTCCACGTTCCATTCGGATCCAATCCGATAAAGTTCCCGAGGTTTACACTAGGCGAAGTCGTAGGGGCATCTGGAAGCGTTTCTAATCCTCCATAGTTTGGCCACCAAAAACAAAGGTATTACTGGGAAAACGCCGGCAGATCTGTCGGGAAGGACAGCACGACTTGGTTTTAATCGAACTTTTGTCATCTCTATAATTTCCTAATAGCCTGTTACAGCTTCAATACCCGACCACACATCTTTCACATAACTTCCGCTCGCCTCAAGACGTTCCAACCATTTTTCAGCTTCCCGTTCTCCAACTTCATGGACAGATTGATAGCCTTTCTTCAATTCCTTCTCCACATCAGGCGTCATCTTGCTGCCATCTCCACAAACATAAAGCTTTCCTCCACGTTCGAGAATGTCGATTAATTCGGATGCGTTTTGAGCCATCAAATGTTGTACATACATTTTAGGTTGGCCTTCCCGGCGTGAGAATGCGGTATGAAGTGTCTTTTAAAGATTTTTAGCCCGGAGTTTTTGATGTATGTATGGTGGAGCTGAATGGGATCGCCCCCATTTGGAGGAGCGGTCTTTATTTTACTAGGTTTTAATACGCTAAAACACCCATAATACCGAAAGTTTAGAAGCGGGACCCTCTGTCCCGCTTCTTTTATTGTTATCGAATGTTGACGGACAGGATAGTGAGCATTTAGAACAGTAGTCGTCCGTTAGACGTCGATGCTAGACGCCTGTCTTATCGTTAATTTCTTTCCTTGATATTAGGTCGATAAAGGTATTGATTGTCTGGTTTTGATTCTTCCGTGTCAATAAATAGGTGTGTGCAGACGGGAGAGAGAAGTATGGAAAAGGAATCATCTCGATATTTCCCTTCTCGATCTGGTCTTTCACTGTTGTGAGCGGAAGAAAGGATATGCCCATCCCTTCCTTAATCCATTCAATGGAAACGTGTACCTTGTTTACCTTCATGGTTCTCACATTAGATACGTGTCGCCGAAGCTGAAACAATAGGTCATCCCAGTATAGCGGATGGTTATTGGTGAACAGTAAATTTTCTCTGAAGATGTCGTTCGTACTTACCTCTCTTTCATTTCGTACACCCACGCCGTGTGGACCAACGAGAACAATGGGGTCGTTATATAGTTCAATACTTTCCAATTGTTCCTGTACGGCGGGAATTCGGCTAATGCCGATGTCACACTCCTGATTGATCACGCTCGCTACGACTGACCTCGAATCCGTTACTTCAATGGAGAACTCTGTTTCTGGATTCACTTTGCGAAAATCTCTAATCCACCTGGGAAGATAGGTTGTTGCAACGAGTGTAGATACAGAGATTTTGATCGTTTCCTGGTAACCCTGAAGACGCCTTGCGACATATTCTACGCTCCCGTTGTAGGTCTCCATAATGGTTTTGGCGTACTCTAAGAATCCAAGTCCTGTTGGATTTAACTGAACTGACCTACCGACGCGGTCGAACAGCTGAGTTTCGAGCTTGTCTTCAAGATTTTGAATATGAAGCGTGACCGTTGACTGGGCAAGATGGAGTCTCTCCGCAGTTTTCCTGAAATTTCCCTCTTCTGCAGCCGTTATAAATGTATTTAGCCAACTAAGTTCCAAAGTGACTCTCCTCCTGATGACTACGATATTAACACTTTTGATCAGTATGGACGATCAATCTATTCATATATAATCATTATACATGATCAATTGTTTATTCTATACTTAATTCAAGGGACGAACAAGGGATCTTTTCGTAAACAAAAAAATAAAAGGATGGTTGAGAATGAGGAACATTTCTGTAGAACAAATTCGCGATGCTGTTGCTGTACTTTGCTGGGAGGCTTGTTATTACCTGCCAGAAGACATTGTGGAAGGATTCCATAAGGCTCTGGAAACCGAACAATCTCCACTGGGGAAATCGATCCTTGAGCAGCTCATTGAAAACGCTCAATTAGCAGCCAAAGAAGACAGACCTTACTGCCACGATACAGGGCTTACCGTTGTTTATGCGGAGGTGGGCCAGGATGTACACATCATGGGAGGAGATTTTGAAGGCGCGATTCATGATGGCATTCGAAAAGGCTACAAAGAGGGATACCTTCGCAATTCAATCGTAGGGGATCCATTACTCCGAGTTAATACAAACGATAATACCCCAGGTGTGATACACACCAGAATCGTTCCTGGTGACAACATTAAACTTACCGTGCTGCCTAAGGGGGGCGGAAGTGAGAATATGAGTGCCATGAAATTCTTGCTCCCTGGAGAAGGGGTGGCAGGGGTGAAGAAATTTGTATTGGACACGATTGAAGCTGCTGGCGGAAGAGCGTGTCCCCCTATCGTCGTGGGAGTGGGTATCGGCGGGAGCTTCGATAAAGTAACGGAGATTGCAAAAGAAGCCGCACTGCGTGAAGTGGGTGCTTATCATCATGAACCGCATATTGCTCAGCTAGAGAAAGAATTATTGGAAGAGATCAACAAGCTGGGTATTGGTCCGCAGGGACTGGGTGGTACGAATACGGCATTATGGGTAGCTGCTGAAACCTATGGATGCCATATTACAGCTCTTCCAGTTGCCGTGAATATCCAGTGCCATGCTGCACGTAAAAAATCATACGTACTTTAAATTTACAAAGGAAGGTGCTCAAAATGGCCAAGGTCTATTTACAAACGCCGCTTACGATGGAGGATGTTTTAAATTTACAGGCAGGAGATGAAGTTTTCCTCAATGGAATCATATATGTAGCGAGAGACGCAGCCCATAAGCGGTTTCTCGAGCTGTTGGACAAGAATCAACCCCTTCCTTTGGATCTAAAAGACCAAATCATCTTTTACGCAGGGCCTACACCGCCTAAACCCGGTCAAGTGATTGGATCCATCGCTCCTACAACGGCTTCCCGCATGGACCCTTACACACCGGCCATGTTTGAATACGGGGTTAAGGGTGTGATTGGAAAAGGGCCGCGGGGTCAAAAGGTAAAA
The DNA here is from genome assembly GCF_004123195.1 of Ammoniphilus sp. CFH 90114. Lineage (NCBI taxonomy): Bacteria > Bacillati > Bacillota > Bacilli > Caryophanales > Paenibacillaceae > Ammoniphilus > Ammoniphilus sp. CFH 90114. The sequence goes on along the minus strand of NZ_SDLI01000005.1, from coordinate 1,687 downwards.
GATGCGTGCATAGATCACCAAGCCCTTTGTTTTTCTGCCGTTGGCGGACTATCCGCCCTCCTAAGTGATAAAATCCAATCCGCAGAAGTAGTGGCATATGAAGATCTGGGCCCAGAAGCCATTCGTCAACTTATTGTTAAGGATTTCCCGGTTATGGTTGTCTATGATGCACACGGTAACGATCTTTATGAACAGGAGATCGCAAAGTATCGGACAATGTAGCAAACGTACCTTTTTTCCTTTCTGTTTGATTAATCAAACGCAAGCAGTCACTTTTTTGCAATCGTCTTCCTTTTTTGAATAAAAGAGAAGATTGACAGTTTTTTATCTTAGTAATAGGAACCAAACGCGCTTGTTCAATCTTAATAGTTAACGGAGTTAAATAGAAGAAGGAGCCATCGTGAAGTGACCCCTTTTTCAGTTGTTTAGCTATTAGGCGGCAATCTTCTAGCTCTTGAGATGACCTACGATCCTCTATTTAGGGTGAAAAAGGAAGTTCTCCAAGGAAAGCGGACATTGGTTCCGTTAATTCTCCATTTTAGAGGAAATTCTATTGATTTTTAAAGAAATAAGGGAACGTATGTCCTTCAACTCGTCTAAAAAGCGGTTTTTTAAGGAAATAGCGAACTCTATGTCCGGATGGTTTAACAGTCTGCCCTATACTCGGCTAACGGGAGTCTTTAGAACAATAAATAAACAACAAAAGCCAGTAATTCCTTTGCTTAGGAAGACCGGCTTTTGTTTATCATCATTGAGTTGTTATAGCTTTTTTTATTAGCTTAATGTCCATTTCGAGATCGGAAACCTTACCTGTTAAGTCTTTGTTGGAATCTAACTTCAAATTAATTTGTTTTAACAATCCAGTGACATCTTCAGGCACTTCTCCACCCATTCGTTTAACATCGGTTTTGACTTCTTCAACATTATTTTCAATACGAGAAACCTTTGCTTCTCAAACAACAATCCCAACAACCACAGCACAATAGAATGTATTGGTAATGGAATATTTTGCTTATTTTTTCACGTGGACATACTTCTATTCATCTACACCTCCTACTATTTCTATTTAACTCCACTTACTACCTACTGGAAGCGTGTAGGATTCTGCGATAGGTAATGTGTAGAAGTTAATTCAAATTAGTGCCAGCCTAAATGCTTGTTCTAGTTTTTTTTCATTTAAGGGTGTTTGCATGGCTCTTTTTTATGTAAATCTTAAAAAGCTAGACTAGGAATGAAACAGACCTAGATCTTCTCGTGTTTTTATCGGTCATTTTTTTAAGTTTGAATCTTTTTTCCTTTAGTAATCCGTTTTCATTAAGTCTGAGGAGGATTCCTAGTGTAAAGAGGTCCAGACCTAGACGGATTCTCACGAATTTTGGAGAATGCTCACGAATCTGCTTCTTTTTCTCACGATTACGATGTGAATTCTCACTTTACTGTAACCATTCCAAGTAATTAACCCGATATTCTCACGATATCAGCCATTTTACTCACGGACGTGGAACTCTTTCAAATAAGTTAAGATGAATAAGATCGTTCAGCCAAAGAAAAATCTCCCACCCAATTGAAACTCACGAAATCCCCTCCTTAACTCACAAACGATAGTTACGAGGTCACAAACCAGTAATAGTTATAAATAAAAAGATTAGTCACGGCACGCTGCTTCAGCCATTCGACCACCAGGAGG